>JBAVRE010000209.1:0-2188 GCA_049694695.1 Steroidobacteraceae bacterium
ACGGCCGGGCGATATCACGCCCTGACTCAGATGCGCGCGTACTCAGAACGCGTCGAACGCGCTCTTGATCCACTCGATCTCCCCGTCGCTGCCATTGACCAGCAATGCATCGAACCTTACTGCGCACTTCTGCAGCGCCGGGTAGCACGCCAGCAGGTGGCGCGTCGTGCGCACGATGCGCCGGCGTTTGTTCCAGGTGATGCTGGCCGCCGCACCGCCGAAGCGCGCTGAGCTGCGCATGCGCACCTCGGCGATCACCAGGGTGTTGCCGTGGCGCGCGATAAGGTCGAGCTCGCCCATGCGGCAGTGATAATTGCGGTGCAGAAGTTCGAGACCGGCAGCGCGCAGATACTGCGCCGCGCGCTCTTCGGCGGCATTGCCGAGCTGGCGGCGATCAGCACTCACCGGCTCACTCATTGCGCCACTGCTCGCCTCTGGGGACTATTCGTTGCCGGTGTCGGCGCTCGTGCCGGCTGCACTGCCGCCCGCCGTCGGCGTGCCCACAATGATGCGCGGCTCCCCGCTGCGCGAGATGCGCACCCACAGCGGTTCGCGGTGCACGCGTCCGCCAGCATCGATGCTGAGTTGGCCGGACAGGCCGTCGATGTGCACCGCGCTGCGATCGCGTCCGCTGGCGGCGATGGCCAGCGCCAGTTGGCAGGCGTCGAAACCAAAGGCATAGAGCCCCGATTGCCAGCCGACACTGTCGCCCGCTGCATCGGCCACCATCTGTCGCACGGCATCGGCACTGCCGCTGTTGGGCACCACCCAGGGCATGGCCGGAACGATCAATCCGTCGAGATCCTGATTGGCGACGCCGCCATCGGCGGCATAGGCGTCGGCGGTGGCGTACACCGGGACATGGCCGGCGTACTGAAAGCGCAGTTGCGGGCGCAGCAGCCGCAGGCTTGCCGCCTGACCCGGTGCGAATACGAAATCGAGATCGGCGCGGCTGCGCGGTTCAAACTCCAGCCTGATGCTCAGTGCGCTTTCCAGCCGCTGGCGTCGTGCAAAGCTCTGGTCGGTGGCCAGCACGCTGCGAATCTGCGTGCCGAAATCGTGACCAGCGGGTTCGTAGACCGCCTGCGCCAGCAGCGTGCCGCCGCCAGCCAGCAGTTCCTGGCTGAATGCTGCCAGCACGCGCGTACCCCAATCGCCCGTCGGGGCCAGCGCCACACCGCGTTTCTGGCCGGCCGCCAACAGGCGGCGCGCGATGAGGCGCGCGTCTTCTTCCGGCGAGAGCGCATACTGGTACATGCCGCTCGGAGCGCTGCGTCCCGACGAAAGAAAATTGAGCGCCAGGATCGGCACACTGACCGACGTGGCAGCGGCCAGCTCGATCTCGGTGCGCGTGAGCGGCCCGACGATGAAATCGCTGCCCTCAATACGAGCCTGATTCAGCGCATCGTTGACCGGCACGATGCCGGTGTCATAGACCGCCAGCTGTGGTCGCCCGTCGCCCGGCAGCTGCTGGTAGGCAAAATCGAAACCGCTCTTGATGATGGCGGCGTAACCGGCCGCCTGACCGGACAGTGGCAGCAGCAATGCGATCTTGTGCACGCGCCCCGAAACCGGCAGCACTGCTGGCAGCGCCGCGGCGAGCAGTTCGGTGGCCGGATGTTCCGGATAACGCGCCCGCCAGCGTGCGGCTTCAATGGCCGCATTGATGGAGGCGCCGGCACCGTCGCTGGCCATGGCCCCGAGTTCGAGCCAGCCGCGCACGGTGGCATCCTGGCTGGCTTCAGGCTCGAGTTTGACGCCGTGCTCGCGCGCAGTACGCAACTGGGCGAGCAGATCATGACGCAGCCGCGTGCGTTCGGCGGCTGCAGTCAGCAGGCGCTCGGCCGCCATTTCGCTGCGTATGCCCTCGAGCGGCCGGGCGGCCGCCAGCGCGATGCGCATGCGGCTGTCGAGATACTGCTGCGCCAGCGGCGTGCCGCTCGGCTCGGCAATGGCGCTCAGCTGCTGCCAGGCGAGCTGCGCCTGGCCGCTGGCCAGCGTGATATCGGCCTCGATGAGCCGCTTCTCGATCTTCTGCAGCGGCGTCAGCGGAGCGCTGATGGCGCTGACGACGCGCGCGGCCTCGCCACCACGCCCGGCACGCAGCCAGCTGCGTGAGGCAAGCAATTGCAGGGCGGCCTGCTGGTCGGCCGCGCTGCGGCGCGCGCGCGCTTCCAGTGCCGAGGCC
>JBAVRE010000210.1:0-3014 GCA_049694695.1 Steroidobacteraceae bacterium
AACGCGGAAAAGACGTGGCGAATGGTGCTGTCCTTGCCGCCCCCGTCGATGGCCTGCAACACCACCAGCACGCCGTAACGCCCGTCGGCATATAACTGGTATTGCAGCTCCGCCAGCTCGGCGGCCAACCGCGCGCTTTCGTCGCGGGCGCGCTGCTCGTCCCAGCCGTATTCGTGCCCGGCATCGGCATCCTTGAGCTCGACGCGCTTGTGGCCACGCACGCGAAGCTTTTCCGGCAGATTGTGTCGCGCTCTGGCCATGTTCAACGCCTGCGGCCAACGCGTGGCACCTGCTGGGTGACGCAGTGAATATTGCCGCCGCCCAGCAGGATCTCGCGCGCCGGCACGGCCACCACCTGGCGCTGGGGAAACACCCGCCGCAGGATGCGCAGCGCCGCGGCATCGGTGCGCGGATCAAGGAGTGGTGCAATCACGGCGCCGTTGGCCAGATAGAAATTGACGTAACTGCCCGCCAGGCGGTGACCGGCGCTTACCTGGCGCGTGCCAGCGCCGCGCGCAATGCCCGCGGCTTCGGCGGCAGTCATGTACAGCGGCCCGGGCGATGGCAGTTTGTGCACCCTGAGCCGCCGTCCGCGCGCATCGCGCGCCGCCGCCAGCCGCTCGAATGCGTCGCGTGAGACGCGATATTGCGGATCACGCCGGTTGTCGCTCCAGGTCAGGCACACTTCGCCAGGACGGGCGAAGCAGGCCAGATTGTCGATGTGGCCGCTGGTTTCGTCGTTGATCACGCCGGCGCCCAGCCAGATCACGCGCTGCGCGCCGAGGTAGTCGCACAGCAGGCTTTCGATCGCGGCCACGCTCAACTGCGGGTTGCGATTGGGATTGAGCAGACATTGCTCAGTGACCAGCAGCGTGCCCTCGCCATCGGTGTGAATGGCGCCGCCTTCATTGATCATCGGGGCGCGGTAGCGCGCGCTGTGCTCGGCCGCCAGCACCTGTGCCGCCACGGCATCGTCGCGGCGACAATGGGCATAGATGCCGCCCCAGGCGTTGAAGCGCCAGTCGACGCCACGCCGCTGCCCGGCGCCATTGACCACGAAGGTCGGCCCGACATCGCGCATCCAGGCATCGTCGCTGCCCAACGGTACGACTCTGATGTGCGGCAGCAGCGCGGCGCGCGCGAAGGCGAGCTGGCGCGCCGAGGCGCCAACCGTCACCGGCTCGAAGCGGGCTATCGCGGCCGCGAGCAGCGCAAAGGCCTGCTGCGCCGGCAACGCCCGCTGGCGCCAGATGTCCGGGCGCTCGGGCCATAGCATCCAGCAACGCTCGTGCGGCGCGAACTCGGCCGGCATATAAAAGCCGTCGGCTGCCGGCCGCGATTTAAGGGCCGGGGTCGGGGCCAATTTCCGGGTTGCAGGGCTGCGCTTCACGTTGCGCAGTGTGCCATGGAGTACGCGCCGGCTGTGGTAGCATTTGCGCCCCTTTTCAGTCTCTGAACCCCTGCCACTGGAACCCTCAATGAGCATGCCCAGCACCGCCACACCCACCCCGCCCGCTACGGGCGCCAAGATCACCATCAGCGGCGGCAAACTGCAGGTGCCGGACCGGCCGATCATTCCGTTTATTGAGGGCGATGGCACCGGCCGCGACATCTGGCGCGCCAGCGTGCGGGTCATGGATGCCGCGGTCGCCAAGGCTTATGGCGGCCGCCGCAAGATCGAGTGGATGGAAGTGTACGCTGGCGAGAAGAGCTTCAAGGCCTACAGCAACTGGCTGCCTGATGAAACCGTGGCCGCCTGCCGCGAATACCTGGTCTCGATCAAAGGCCCGCTGACCACGCCGGTGGGCGGGGGCATCCGCTCGCTCAATGTGGCGCTGCGCCAGCTGCTCGATCTGTATGTGTGCCTGCGCCCGGTGCGCTGGTTCCAGGGCGTGCCCTCGCCGGTGAAATCACCGGAAAAAGTCAACATGGTGATCTTTCGCGAGAACACTGAAGATCTCTACTCGGGCATCGAATTTGAAGAAGGCACGGACGACAATCGCAAGTTCCTCGATTATCTCAAGACCAATTTCCCCAAGCATTACGCCAAGATCCGCTTTCCGGCCAGCTCCGGCATCGGCATCAAGAATGTCTCGCGCGAGGGCACCGAGCGACTGTTTCGCTCAGCCGTGGAATACGCCATTGCCAACAAGCGCAAGAGCGTAACCATTGTGCATAAGGGCAACATTCTCAAGTACACCGAAGGCTCGTTTCGCGCCTGGGCCTATGCCCTGGCCGAGCGTGAGTTCAGCGGTCAGGTGTACACCTGGCCGCAGTGGGAGCGCAGCAAGTCGGCCAGCGGCGAAGCGGCCGCCAATGCCGAGCAGGCTGCGGCGCTCGCGGGCGGCAAGGTGCTGATCAAGGATGCCATTGCCGATATCACCCTGCAGCAGGTGCTGACGCGCGCCGAAGAATTCGACGTGGTTGCCACGCTCAACCTCAATGGCGATTACCTGTCCGATGCGCTGGCCGCGCAGGTTGGCGGTATCGGCATCGCGCCCGGCGCCAATATCAATTATCAGACCGGCCACGCGGTATTCGAAGCCACTCACGGCACCGCCCCGAAGTACGCCGACCTTGACCAGGTAAACCCGGGTTCGGTGATTCTCTCGGGCGAAATGATGCTGCGTTACCTCGGCTGGACCGAAGCGGCCGATGCCATCATCGGCGCCATGGATCGCACCATCGGCCAGAAGGTGGTCACCTATGACTTCGCCCGCATGATGCCCGGTTCCACGAAAGTGAAATGCAGCGAATTCGGTGACGCACTGATCGCCAATTTCTAAATCACTGACGAGCCGGCGCCGTTGGTGTTGTCGATGCCGCTGAAGGGCATGGCCATAGGCCTGGCCATAGCTGCGCCCGTTGGACCCATCGGCCTGCTGTGCCTGCGCCGCTCGCTTGAGCAGGGGCGCGCCGCCGGGCTCGCCACCGGACTGGGAGCGGCCAGCGCCGATGCCATTTACGGCGCGATCGCTGCCTTTGGATTGACGGCCATATCCGGGGCGCTGGTC
>JBAVRE010000211.1:0-29290 GCA_049694695.1 Steroidobacteraceae bacterium
CACGCCATCGACGAGCCCGCCTACGAGGTCACCGGAAAGCTTGGTGACGTGGAGTTTCGCCAATACGCGCCGTACGTCGTGGCCGAGGTGCTGGTAACCGGGTCGGCGACACAGGCAGGCAACAAGGCATTTCGAATTCTGGCCGGCTATATCTCTGGCAAGAACAAAGGCGCGAAGAAGTTTGCTATGACTGCGCCGGTCACGCAGAGCGCGGCGCCGGTGAAGCTGGGCATGGCGGCGCCGGTGATGCAGAACGCCGCGCCGGGCGGTTATCTGGTCCAGTTTGTATTACCCAGGGGCGTGACCCTGGATACTGCGCCTGAACCACTCGACCAGCGAATCGTCGTTCGGCAAGTGCAGCCTGCGCACGTGGCTGTCATCCGCTACTCTGGCTTCTGGTCCGACGCCAACTACAACAGGCACCTGGCTCAGTTGCAGGAGGCCTTGAGGAAGGCGGGCATGACATGGTCGGGCGAACCGGTCTACTCGCGCTATAACGCGCCGTTCACGCCATGGTTCCTGCGTCGCAACGAAATCTGGTTGTAGCTCCCTGCTGCCGCCGGTAATCGACCGGGCTGAGTTTCAAGCCTGAAAGCCGTCGCTCGTTGCAGACCGTTCCAGGGTCAAGTGCAGCCATAGAGACTGCGTAATCGCCGCCTACCCAGGCGGCGCGCGGATCTTTGGTGGGGTGGGTTCGCTCCAGTACGGTCGCGATCTGCGGGCCGGCGACCTGCAGGCGCCACCACCAAAAGTCTGGTACCTGATTGGCCGGCGGACTACTCTAAGTGTTGGTCACGCCATGTCAGATCAGAGCAATTCGTTTGTCGAGCGGCTGTTCCAGCGGCATGGGGGTGCGCTGCGCGCGTACTTTATCCGCCGTGTGCGCCGTGGCACGGACGCTGCTGAACTCGCCCAGGAGGTGTATTTGCGTTTGTTGCGCATCCCCGATGTTGCCACCATCCGCAATCCGGAGGCATACCTGTATACGGTCGCTGGCAATCTGCTCCGTGAGCGGGCCCTGCAACAGCGCCGTGACGCCGCAGCCGTCGACATCGACGATCCTGCGGTCAGTGCGCAGCTGGCCGAGTGGCCGGGGTTTGGCCGCGACCTTGACGACTCGCAACGCGCGCGGCGCCTGCTCGAAGTGCTGCGGCAGCTGCCCCCCAAATGCCAGGCGGCCGTGCAGTTGAATTACTGGCACGATCGCAGTTACGAAGAGATTGCCGCGCAGCTTGGAGTGTCGACCAATATGGTCAAGAAGTACCTTTCCCAGGCGCTCGTGCACTGCAGGCGCCGTATGGCCCGGCTGGGATGAGCACCATGCCAGCAGCCGATGATCGCGTTCGAGAGCTTATCGCGCAGGAAGCCGCCGATTGGTTCGTCGCGAACCGTGGTGGCCTCGGCGAGTCGGAGCACGTGCGCTTCGCCGCCTGGCTGCGTACTTCGCCCACGCACGTGGAGGAATATATCGCGATCGCCTCGATCGCCCAGCAGCTGCCCGGCACGCGCTCCGCCACGGCGCCCAGCATCGAGTCGCTGTTGGCGGAGGCGAGCGCCGCAGACCGAAGCGTGGCTCGCCGTATCCGCCCGCCCAGCCTGCATTTGTGGGCCCAGCGGAGCGGGCGCAACTGGTTCCACGCCGCCGTGGTGGCCATGGGCATCGTCGGGGTGGCGGGGCTTCTGGCGCTGTGGGTTGCACGTCGGCCGGTGGCCCAACTCCCAGACGTCGGGCAGTACATCACGCTGCGTACCGAGCACGGGCAGTTGGCTGAAAGACAGCTCACTGACCATTCGGTGATCAGGCTGGATACCGACTCGGACTTGACGGTGCGGTACACCGCCGAATCGCGCTTCGTGCATCTTGTGGCAGGCCGCGCCAATTTTCAGGTAGCACACGAAGCGAAGCGGGGCTTCTCGGTGCTGGCGGGCGTCGCGACCGTGGATGCCGTCGGCACCAATTTTGACGTTCGCCTCGAAGACGCGGCGACGATCGTCACGGTGTACGAGGGGCGGGTGCGCGTCGGTCGCGCCGGCGCACCAGCGGTGGCAGGGGATTCGGCGACGGCAGACGCTATCCTCCTTGCCGCCGGACAGCAGTTGCGCGTCGAGGCCGGCGCCTGGCCGGCCGTACCCGTGTCCGTCGACAGCGCCCAGTCTGGTGCCTGGCTGCACGGGCAGATCAGGTTTCAGAACGAGCCGATCGAGCAGGTTGCGGCGGAATTCAATCGTTATTCCCACCGGCCGATTCGGATACTGACTCCGGAACTGCGCAAGATGGCAATCAGCGGCTCCTTCTCCACTGCGGACGTCGACGCGTTCGTGCTGTTCCTGCGCAGCCTGGATGGCGTGAAGGTACATGTCAGCGAGGTCGACATCCGCGTGACGCGACCCTGAGTTTCAGGGTCCGTCTTTCTCGCACTCTGAAATCAATTGTGCTTAACTCGGGCCCGTGCAGGTGGCCGAGTCATGAGTGGACGGTCGAAATCTGCCCCCGGAATCGTCCGGGCGGTGGCTGCCGCCTGCGCAGCTCACGGGGCGGCCGCTGCAGAAATCCATACGATCGTCGGAGCGCCACTGGCAACAGCCATTTCGGCACAACCGGTGGCGCGGGCCCTCGAGCAGTATGAACAGCTCACCGGCCTTCACGTGGTCTACGTGTCGAAGGACGTGGCAAACAGGATCGCGCATCCGGCCGAGGCCGGGCTGGATCCGCGCGCGGCGCTGGCGCGGCTCCTCAGGGGAACCCAGCTCGAATTCGAGTTCCTGAACGGCCGCACGGTCCGCATCGTCGCCGCGCCACCCCGCGCGAGTCCTGCTGCCGCGCCGGAGCCCGCCGCGCTCGCCGAGATCATTGTGACCGCGAACCGCCGCGTCGAGCGCCTGGCCGACACTCCGATGACGGTCGTCGTGCTCACGGCCGAGAAGCTCGCTCAATTGCATGTGTCCAACTTCGACGATTACCTTACGCTGGTGCCCGGCCTCACGGCTCACTCCTTTGGCCCCGGCGAGAGCAACCTCATCATCCGAGGCCTGGCTACGAGCTCGGGCGGCGCGCAGGGCACGATCATTACCGGCCTGTTTCCGACCGTGGCGATCTACGTCGACGACGAGCCGGTCGGACAGATCAACCACAATGTCGATCTGTACGCCGCCGATCTCGAGCGCGTCGAGGTGCTGGAAGGGCCGCAGGGCACGCTGTTCGGCGCTGGTGCGGAAGCCGGCGTGGTCCGTTACATCACGCGCAAGCCGCGCATGGATGTGACGGAACTCCACGCCGAAGGCGGCGCCGCCCTGACCGCGCATGGCGCGCCGAGCCAGTCGCTGAACCTGACGGCCAATATCCCTCTGGTAACAGGCCGCCTGGCGTTGCGCGCTGTGCTGTATCAGGAGCATCGCGGTGGATACATCGACAACATCCACGGCACGTTCGCCCGTGAGCCTACGGATCTGGGCTTTTCGATACTCTACGGAGGTCATATTCCGGCTGACAGTGTCGTGCTGGATAACAGCGCGCTGGTCGCCAGGGATTTCAACTCGGCCGACTACCTCGGCGGTCGCGTGCAGCTCAAGTACCACTTCGGCGAGACTTGGGAGGCGCTGATCTCGCAGATGTACCAGCACCTCCAGACCGAGGGCGTATTTGCGGTGATGGACGGCAACTCCCTCGGCGAGAAGTTACCGGACCTCGCGGTGCAGCTGTTCAACTCCCCGTACACAAAGGATCGGTTTCAGTCCACTTCGCTGACGCTCGAGGGGCAACTGGGCGCGCTGCGCGCGATTTACGCAGGTTCTTACCGCGACCGGAGGCTCGAGCAAAGCCAGGACTACACGAACTACTCCCGCGGGCTCTATGCCTCCTACTACCAGTGCGCCGTGCCCGGCTGGGGCCAGGCTCCGACTCAGTGCTATTCCCCGAGCGCCACCTGGCACGATGCGGAACGCAATTCGCATCAGAGCCATGAACTGCGCCTGAGCCTGCCCGAAAATGGCAGGCTCCGCGGCGTCGGCGGCGCTTATTACGAGCGCGAACTGATGCAGGGCCAGACGGATTTCTACTACCTCACCGCCACGCCGAATTTTCGTCGCCTGCAGGCCCCAACCGGTTACTGGACATTGAGTGGCGCACCGTTTAGACCCGACGGCATCCCCGTCGGCTTCCAGGATCCGGGTGCGGTGTTCGTGCCCGTACCGCCGACGCTCAACAACCCGAATGCCCGCGATCCGACCGATGCATGGCTGAACGACATCACTCACGTATTCACCCAGCGGGCGCTGTTCGCCTCGCTGGACTACGATCTGCTGCCCGGCAGGCTTACCGTGACCGCCGGTACCCGCTATTCGCGCGTGAGCGTCAAGAAGCTTGGCGCCACCGCCGGTACCTTTAACTGCCAGATCATTCTGTTTCCGCAGGTGCCTGAGCCCTGCGGGAGCCTGCAGTACTTCAACCTCGATGCGCAGAACCTGCGCCGCACATTCAATCTGCTCTCGAGCCGACTGAGCCTGGCGTGGAAGCCGCATGACGGAGCAATGCTCTACTACACCTTTTCACAAGGATTCAGGGCCGGGGGCTTCAACCGCAACACAATCGTGCTCTCTGCCTCACCGCTGGTGGGTGGCCCGAATGAATGGCAGATGCAGGCACACGATCACGGTTCGTGGCATGCGCCGCAGGTTTTCCAGCCCGACCGGCTCTCCAACAACGAAATCGGCTGGAAGCTGCGCCGGGCCGATGGACGCACCGAATGGAATGGCACGCTGTACCAGGAATACTGGCGACACGTTCAGACCAGCTCTTTCGAGCCAGTTGTCATGGGTGGTCTGGTGTTCAACGGGGGCGACTATCGCGCGCGCGGCCTGGCAACGAGCGCCGCATGGCGGTCTGTCGGGGGGCTCACGCTCGAGGCTTCTGCCGCGTGGAACAGCACCGCGCTGGTGCGCAAGCCGCCGCTGTACTGGGCCGACGGCCAGCCGATCGATCTTGGCTCTCTGAGCACGCCGACCGGAAAGCGGCTGCCTGCGGGCGCACAGACGCTGGGCACGCCGCTCGCAGGTGCTCCGCCACTGCAACTGCGGCTGCTGGCGCGTTACGAACGTCCCTGGCAGACCGTCCAGGCTTTCGTGCAGGGAAAACTCACGCATCAATCGCATTCGCTGTCCGCCATCGGACTGCCGGGCTTCGATCTCTCGGGCAACTCGACGGTGTACGATCTTCCAGCCTTCAGCACCGCGGGCGCTTCATTCGGGTTGCGGGGTGCGCGCTGGAGCGTGGACCTGTACGGCGAAAACCTCGGGGATACGCGCGCGCAGCTGTACGCAAACTACGGGCAGTTCTACAAGGCCGTCACGGTCAACCGCCCGCGCACGATCGGATTGCGCGTGACCTGGGACATGAATCCGGCAGCGGACGTTCCATCGCAAGGGCCAGACCGGAGCAACGGAGCCGACGAGCCCCCCGACCTGCCGTAAGAATCTCTTCCCCACAGATTCTCTGGTACCCGAATCGCTACCCGAGGACTCGTAGTCTGTGAAGCGGCGTTCAATATTGACCAGGATCTGCTGGCGTCCATTTCAGTCGCCGGTTCACAGGGATATCGCACTCAACCAGTCTCTAAGGGGGGCACCATGAAGAATTTCAGTCGATCGGCACCCGTGTTCGCCTGCGCGGCGCTGGGCGGTCTTGCCTGCCTGGCGGGCGCCAGTGTTGCTGCGGCCGCCGGAACGGGCCCGCGCATCCTGGGCCTGTCAGACATGATGAAGCTGTCCGACAAGACGGAAGACCAACTTGAGGCTGCCAAGGAGGCGACCCGAAAATACAAGGATATCAACGTGGCCCTGGCTGAAGGCTTCTTCCAGGCGACTCCGAGTGTGCCCGGCGAGGGATTCCACTACCTGAACCCTGCGCGCGTGGACTGCAAGTTTGACCCGGCGCACCCGGAGGTGCTCCTTTACGCCTTCCTGCCTGGCCAGACCCAGCTCAAGCTGGTGGCGGTGGAATGGCTCATGCCGTTTGACTGCATGCCTAAAGACGGACCGCCCCCGGAAGGCTTTGCCGGCAACCTCGACGTCTGGGGCAACGACGAACCCGTGCCTTTCTGGACATTGAATGCATGGCTCTATTTCAGGAATCCGAACGGCTTATTCACATTGGAGAACCCGCGTATCCCGTAACGGCACCTACCTTCAGTGCAGGGTCAGCCCGACCTGGTCGGCACGCCGGCCAGGCCGGGGCGCCTGTTTGAACAACGGCGACGGGGCATAAGCAACAGATCAATGGGGAGATCGACATGGCACGCGCGACAAGCAAGCTAATGGCGTCACTGGCAGCGATCATGGCATTCGGGCTGGCCGCAGCCGGATCCGCCGCGAGCACCGACGGCGCGAGTGCCGACGGGCTGAACCGGCAATTGACCACCGCCTTGCGCGCGGCGGGATTTACCGGCCGGGTGGAAGAGAGTCTGCCGCGGCGACTCGGCCGTCCGGTCAACCACCAGCTCGCCGATCTTGGCCGACTGCTCTGGTTTGACACGTCTGGCGGCCTGCATTCCGACAACACCTGCGGCGGTTGCCACTCGCCCGCGAATGGGTTTGGTGACAGTCAGTCGATCGCGATCGGAGTACAGAACAACAACCTGGTCGGGCCGCATCGCGACGGTCCGCGCAATCAACGCCGGACCCCGACGGCGGTCAACACGGCTTTCTATCCCAAGCTGATGTGGAATGGACGCTTCGCCGCGCTCTCAGGTGATCCTTTCGACAATTCCGCCGGCTTTAGTTTTCCGCTACCGGAAGGCACCACGCGCTTCGGACCCTACGATCCCGCCATCACCCATCTGCTGATTGCGCAGGCGCACATTCCGCCGACCGAACTCGTTGAAGTGGCCGGGTTTACCGGCACCCGCGGGACCATCGGCCCCGAGTTCGATCAGTTCGATGATGGGCTGGGCTCGGTGGTTCCCGCGCCCGATGCCAGCGGGTTTCGCAATGAGCCCATCCGCCAGGCCGTGCTCGAACGCTTGAATTCGACGCCGGCATATCGGCAGAAATTCGGCGCGCTGTTTCCTGCGGTAGCTGCCGGTGCGCCGATCGACTTTGGCATGTTCGGCCGGGCGATCACCGAATTTGAATTCACCCTCGTGTTTGCCAATGCGCCTATCGATCGCTACGCGCGTGGCGAGAAGTCTGCGATGAGCGATGCGCAGAAGCGCGGTGCGCTGACCTTTTTCGGCAAAGGCAATTGCGTCCAATGCCACGCGGTGGCCGGGAAAGCCAACGAAATGTTCAGCGACTTCCGGATGCACGTGATCGGCGTGCCGCAGATCGCCCCGGCCTTTGGCGTTGGCAAGGGCAATGTGATCTTCGACGGGCCGGGTCGGAACGAAGACTTCGGCCTGGAGCAGCTCACCGGAAATCCGGCGGACCGCTACAAGTTCCGCAGCTCGCCACTGCGGAATGCCGTGCTGCAGCCCGCTTTCTTCCACAACGGCGCGTTCACGCGGCTCGAGGACGCGATCCGCCACCACCTGGATGTCGCCCGCTCGGTGCGCGATTACGAGCCGGTCACCGCCGGGCTGGCCAACGACCTGACACTGCCGATCGGACCGATGGCACCAGTGCTGGCCCGATTGGACCCCTTGCTCGCGGCGCCGCTGGAACTGCGGCCGGATGAATTTCACGATCTCGTGGCGTTCGTGCGTGACGGTCTGCTGGACGAGCGTGCCCGTAAGGAAAGCCTGTGCAAGCTGGTGCCCCGCAGCGTCCCGAGCGGTTTCAGCGTGATGCAGTTCGAACGCTGTCCGGCGCGCGAACGCGACCAGGACTGAGTGCCCGTTGGCACCGCTGAGGCTTGGCAGCCGGGCGCTCATGAAATGGTAGCGAGTGTTGAGCACTTCGTGCTGCCGCTTCGGGAACTGCCCGCCAAGCGTTGGCGACCGAGCGGCGGAGCCGACAGTCGCGGCAGTCAGTGTTGGATCAAGCCCCGAGTTGCCCGGCTGCCCCACTCCAACTACCGGTAGCGGGCCGGGCATCGGACCGCTGCCGGCTCATCGCAGTCATTGACGCCGCTGAAATGGTGGCAACATAGCGGACATTCAGTTCGCGCTGCTGCACGCAAGGAACATGGCCAGCCACAACCATCAGCTATGCGAAGCGCCTCTATTCAAGGCATTGCACCCGAACGCCGCACCTGATCATGCTCCACAGCGCGACATGTATTCACCCGCTAGCACCACCGATAGCGGGTTGGCAGGCCCCCGGGCTTCCGCCAGCCGATCGACCAGCGGCTGCAGCCGCCGCCTGCCACAAGTCAGTGAAACATTGGCATTCCGCACGAAGTATTCCAGGCCGCTCTCGAACTGATCCAGCGCCTGGTGATATTCGGAGGAATACGGCTCGGCGGGCGCCAATGGCAGTGTCGCATCCTGCCAGCGGCTCCAAAGAAGCGGCCCCCAGCGGGTCTTGGGCGGCAATGCCAGCTCCCCCGTGAGGCGATTGTTCATCCACATGGGCAGGTAACCTTTCTTGAACACCCAGATGATCGGATCGTTCAACACATCGGCGTGGAGGTTCGCCCACCAGCGATGCCAGGCTGTCCAGCGCCCAAACCGGAATGTGCCGTTTGCGTCAGTCAATGCCGTATCAATCTGCAGAGCTCCACCGCTGCCAACGGACCACGTCCGGGTCTGATCTGCGGACCAGTAGGTCACCACCTGCGCATCGGCGATGCCACGCCCCGTGTGCACGTCGACGATGTGCCCACTGAGCGGCTGGCCAATGTAGACGCTGCCGATTACCGCCCACAAGGCCAGGCCCAGCAAGAGAGCATTGCGTAAAAGTTGCGTCATCATGATCAGAAAGAGTACCCGCCACGCGCGCCGTCATTGTCGAGAATGAAATGCACGTGGAATACGGATGAGGTTGAGTTTGTAGTGATCAAGTTCTTTGATTCCGTTGAAGCTGTCCGCGCATACGCGGGGCCACACTATTCAACGCCGGTGTTCGAACCGCAAGCGCGGCTCAACAAATCGAGCGCCTGTAATGAGCCTTGCGGACCTATTGCGACATCTCCGTCCATACAACTGACTCAACTCACAATATTATTGGCTCATTGTAGCTATTTGAGCCTTCTATTCACGGCAACTATCTTGGCATGATTCCAGGTCAGGGGTCAGCCGCAACCGTTATGTGATCGTGGAAGCATTGTTGGTCACCGCATGGTTGCCTAAGGGTTGAGCTACCAGGAACCACTCGGTCGCGGATGACTCCTAGGGGGTCAAACTCGGTCCGACAGCTAAGTGTAATCCGTTCATAGGTCGTTTGTCCTGGCAAGTACCGGCCCAGGCGAACAAGTACTCAGGGCTCTAGCGCAGCCTACGCGTCTTGAAAACTTCCGTGGAAATAGGCCACGTTTTGAAACGCCTCCCGTACCAGCGCTTCGGCAACCTACCTGGCCTCGGCAGGATCTTGGCCGATGATGATGAGTCGGGTATTGTGATCCTGCATGGGCAGTCTCCCATCGTCCTTCGCCCGTTTCACTTCCCCTGCGTCCTTGCCCTCCAACACCCCACTGCGCGGCAGGTTGTGGGCGTTCGGAAGAGAGCCGCTGTGGAAGGCTTCGACTTCTCGGGCATCGATAAGTACCGCGGTCTGATCCTTGGCGGCGACGTACCTCAGCCCGTCTGGTTCCATCACCGTCACGCCGCCTAGTGCGCGCCAGACTGGAATACCGAGCTGATAGCGACGAACGTTGACGTAGCCCGCGGCGAGGAGTTCCTCGGTAAGCCGCTTGCTCTTATCGCGGTAGGGACCGTTGCAGTAAAGAACCAGCGGCGTCTATTTCTTCGCTTCGAGTAATCGCCCGACTTCCACCACATCGGAAACGTAAAGCGAAATGGGGACGCCAGGCTTTGCGGCAACGTTCAAAGCACCCGGTATGTGACTGATCGCATACTCCAGGCGGGGGCGCGCGTCGAGAACTACGGCGCTCTTGTCAGCGAGAATGCCTTTGAGCTGCTCGGTCGAAACTTCGGCGGTTCGTTGACCGGATTCGCCCAGCGTCGCCTGATAGATATTCCCGGCAGTCTGTCCGTACGCGGCCAGTGATCCGAACAACACGGCGCTCCATAGGATAATTCGGTATTTCATTTCCGCAATCTCCGTTGTAGCTCCCCTTTGCGCGCGTCGAGTACAGCCTTCGGGAAGAGGTTGCGCAATCGGCAAGCGAGGCGCTGGCACCTTGACGTTCGCGTGGAGGGCGGGGGCATCCGCTAGCGGCCATTCACCACAGGGCGGTTAGGGTCAAACTGAGCCTAATGGCCGACCGGGAGGTCAACTCCGACTTTCAGCCGCGTACTCACTTGACGACTTGCCAGAAGATTCCAGCGACGGCGCCAAATCCGAGCGTGAAGACCAGAGTTCGGATGTACGGGATGGCCAACAGATAGACAATTGCATGTGCCAGCCGCAACCAGAAGAACAACATGGCCAAAAGAGCTGTCGTGGCGTTGGCCTTGCCCGTCAGCTGCGCCACGATCACCAGCGCTGCAAAGGGTGCAAAAGACTCCACCGCGTTCATGTAAGTTCGGTGGGCGCGCTGCCCCCAGAGCGGGACGGGTCGCGCCGATGGGTCGCGGTAGTTCTCGCGACTCAGGAATCCGTTCGTCGTCACTTGGCAGTAGATATAGGGGATCCACAATCCCGCGGTTAGCATCGCTGTGTACGCCAGATACCGAAGATCGGTGCTCATGATTGCCGTCGCCAGAATTGGATTACCTGGGTTGCTCGCCTGGTCATGTTCGCTCAGCCTCACGCTTCAGGCAGTTCGCAAACTCATCGAAGGCCGGCTGTAGATCCGGTATGGACTTGCCGACCAAACCGGCCAGCGGGCCGGTATATTCCTCATGCATGCTGAACGCCGCTTTGCCAGCGGCGGGTTCCGTAATCTCATACACACGGGTGCCATTGAACAGGCCAAACGGCATGCCACCGACCCAGACCATGCGGTGCGGCGCGACCAATTCGGTCACGCGCAATGGAAATGCCCGACCAGGACTTTGTTTGACGAACACGGTTACCTTGGCGCCGCGTTCAATGGTGCCAACGGTACGCTCGATTGTGGTGTTCCATTGGGACCAACGGGGCAGATCAGTGAGAAGTCGCCAGACCTTGTCGGCAGGCTTGTGTATGTCTATATGCGTGGCAAAAGATCTGGTCATGGTGGTGCGCCTATTTCTTGACCGCGCGCACGCGGTTGTTGCGGGCGTTGTGCTCCAGCTCAACCAACCCGAGCAGTTCCAGTACCGGCGGTACGTAGTTCGCAAACCGGCCCCGGTACCCCTTCCTGAGGCCGTAGTAGCCCCCGACGGGATTGGACTCGCCGCGCGCCCACGCTTCTACTGTGCCAGGCGTCACGGGCTTGCCTTCATCGGCATTGCCCAGCGGCATCCAGTCTTTATGTTTCTTGAGCATGGCGTGGAGGTCATCGATACACCTTAGTTGGTAAGACAGTTGGGTCGTACCGACCTGCACGACCAGTCTGTGGGGCTTGTCCGATTCATCACGCCATGCGAGAAAATCGGAACTCAGTGGAGGCGTCTTGAGCTTCCAGGGGTCTTCCCCCGTACCAGATCCATACGTGACTGAGCTCATGTCGCCCTCCGTGTTGCAGTTGCCCTGATTATGCGCTGATGTAATATGACATCTACTGTCTTATTTGGTGGATTCAATGCGCGCATCCAGGTTGTTGCGAATTCTGCTGGCACTTCAGAATCGCGGAAGAATGACCACCTTGCAGTTGGCCACCGAACTTGAAGTGGCCCGACGTACCATCATGCGCGATATCGATGCGCTGACAGAAGCCGGGCTGCCGATCGTCGTGCATCGGGGCAACACGGGTGGTGTCGAGCTCGGATTCAACTATCGGTCAAGACTGGTGGGCTTGAGCGCCGATGAGGCAGAAGCGCTCGGGTTGCTCCTGGCATCGCCGAACCCAGTCCTGGCGCAGCTGCAAATGACGCCCGCCGTGCATAGCGTGCGCGACAAGCTCATCGAGTCGATGCCCGAAATGGTGCGCAAGAGAATTCATCAGGCGCAACGACGATTTCAGTTCGCGGCCGCCCAACCTAAGCGCACCGATGTGCGAGTGGCGGCGCTGGCCGCCGCCATCCGGGACTCCGCCATTACGCGTATTCAGTCGAAGTCTCCCGCTCCGAAAACCATACACCCGATAGCGCTTCAATTCGGACCGCTCGGGTGGGCCGTTATCGACGCTCGACATCCCCATACGCCGATACCAGACCGCGATGTTGGGGACATCAACATTTCAGCCCAGCGGTTCTCGCTGCCCCGCGCGGCAAGAACCAATATTCAAGTTCCTCTATAGCAGCCGGTCACGACAGGCAGCTCGGGGTCACGAGTGAGGGTTGCCAAGTGCATCCCAATCCGGCAGTGTCATATTCGGCGGAACGGCAGTCTCGGAGCGGTCCGACAGGCGGCAGGCGGCCCCCTTTGCGACAGCGGCATCCCCAAACGGCAATCTTCTAAGCGGACTGTCGGGTCCTCAGTTAGCCTCGTCGGACGGCTCGCGATACACCTGACTAACCGTGGCGGCTCGACTAATTGATGTGATCGTTAATTCCCGGGAGGCACGATAGCTGGCAATGGTTCTGGTTGCCGTCCGCGCGCTTGAAGCGCTTGCGGCTGGCCGCTCAACGCGACCTGGGCGGCATGATCATGTTGGGAGCCATCGGCGAGGCGGTAGAAAATGTTGACTTGGGTTGAAGGAGATTAGCTATGGGCAGATTTGTCGTTCTACGAGCCTTGATTCTCTTCTGTCTGGTTATAGCAATGGGCGCTCACGCTCAGGAATCGCCTGACAAGGCAAAGGCTTTGCCAATTGGCGAAATGAATTGGCAAAACGACAAGACGCTTCCATCAGTTCAAAGTGTGCCACTCTGGGGGAATCCGGCTACAGGCGAGCATGGAATGTTGCGAAAGTTCCCCGCTGGTTACGCACCGCCCATGCACAAGCATCCGTCTGTGGAGCGAGTTGTCGTTATCTCGGGAACAATTGCAGTTCAGTACGGCGGTTCCAACGAGAAACTCCTCGGACCCGGGTCGTATTCAGAAGTCCCTCCGAATGCCGATCACGCCGTGAAGTGCGAACCACAGTCTGAATGCGTGTTTCTGCTCACTTCGTCGGGTCCGTTCGCGATGGTGCCGAGCAATACTTCCAAGCCTAATCCGCACGAATGAGCCCACCAACGTCATGAAGAGTGAATACGTGAAAAGTGTTCGCCTGGCCGCTTAACTACGCGTTCGAGCGGTCCGGCTCACTATCCTCGCGGGCTCGCGTTCCTCTCGCGCGGCCACATGTTCGTGGGAATCGTGGGAGACACTCTGATGGCACGCATTGGACCCGAGCCATACGCTGAAGCGCTGCGCACGCCGCACGTGCGCGAGATGGACTTCACCGGGCGGCCGATGAAGGGTTATGTGTTCGTGGACCCGCCAGGGATCGAGCGGGACGACGATCTCGAGCGGTGGATTGGCGCCAGCCGCGCGTTCGTACGATCACTGCCCGGCAAGTGATCTGCTTTGAAGGGCGTTGAAGGGAGTTGCATCTTTATGTCACGTTCCGACTTGATCCGCCTTCCGAAGGCCACCATACGACGTTCCTCTCCGAGGCAATCCCAATGACTCATGTGACCGAGGCCGCGACAACGGGAACTTCACGCAAGGCATCGCCACCCGTCTGGTTCTGGGTGATCGCCGTCGTCGCCCTGCTCTGGTTTCTGATGGACGTCTCCATGTTCTTCATGCGCGTGTTCATGACTGAGGGCGGCCTCAACGCAATGCCGGCGAATCAGCAGCACCTGTACCGGAACATGCCCCTCTGGGTGAACGTCGTATTTGCCGGTGAAGTGTTTGGCGGGGCGCTCGGCTCCGTTGGGTTGCTGCTGAGGAAGAGATGGGCGTTGCCGTTGTTCGTCGTCTCCATCCTTGGGGTGCTGAGTCAGACGTTCCACGTCTGGATCCGTTCCGACGCGATCAGTGTCATGGGCGTGTTTGCGGTCGTGGCGCCGCTGGTGGCCATCCTGATAGGCGTGGGAATGATCGTCCTGACGAAATCGGCGATTGCCAAGGGCTGGCTGCGGTAGGGGCGCATGCATGCCACCCAACAACAGCATGCAGCAGACGGCGCCGCGTGCCGCAGTTTAGCCGGAGCGTTAGCCTGCCCCAAAGCGGTCGTTCGCGACCGTCCGCAAAGGGTCAATCACTGCAGGTTCGGCGGCGTACCCTGGCAACTCGGACCCAACGGCAGGTCTTGAGCGGGACGTGGGGCTTGGGTGCCTGGCGTTATATATACGTTGTCGCAGAAGCAGTGGGGTGTGGTCGCGAAGCGCACAGGAGTTATGGGGTGCACCCATGACCCGCGAAGGATTGCGCCCCAATATTTGTGACGTAGTACCGCACGGCTTACACCGTTCTCGACTGTCTTTGTCGTCTCGCGAGGCCCAATAGTGGGTAAAGTACCTTGTTCGATGAAGTGGAAGAGAGACTCAGATGATCGAGGAGAAACTCAGCAACTTATTCGGTGATGGCGAACCGACCCGATTCGGGTCCGGCTGGTGGAGCGGGGTCCTGTCCGCGTTCTTCGGAATTCTCGCCTTCGGTGCGGTCATCTGCCTGCACTTTCCGGGCGTGCTTACGTCGCCCGACCTGCGGCCGTTCTACCCAATGCACTTGATGCGACTGACGATACAGGCCGGCATCCTTGCAGCTATCGTGTGCGGCGTCATTTCAGCCATGCTGCGTCGGAACAAGGCATTGGCGTTGACGGGATTGCTTTGTGCGCTGGCCTCCACCTTGCTCGGCGGGGCGAGCGTCCCTATAAATGGTGCAGTTGCCACTGGCCCAGCGATCGGCCTGGACTGGTTTTTGCTCGACATGCTGTTGATGACCCTGATCTTTTCCCCGATCGAAGTACTTTGGCCGGCGTACCCCAGGCAGAACGTGTTCCGCAGCGAGTGGGTGACCGATATCGGCTATTTTCTTTCCACGCACCTGCCGATTCAGGTGACGACCTTCCTGATCTTACTGCCGGCCACGAGACTTACGGCGCTCCTGAACATCCCGGCCGTGGTACTTGAAGTCAGCCGACTCCCATGGCTGGTTCAGTTCCTGCTGGCGGTTGTGGTCGCGGATCTTGCCGAGTACGCCATCCACCGGGCCTTTCACAAGGTACCCTGGCTGTGGCGGTTCCACGCCGTCCATCACTCATCCCCGGCCCTCGACTGGATCGCAGGATCCCGCTCACACCTGGTGGACGACATTGCGGTGCGCGGATTCATTCTGATCCCAATGATGCTCGTGTTTCCGCACAACATGATTGTGGCATACCTGTTCTTCGTCAATCTGCACGCAACCTGGACGCACTGCAATTTCGGGCCGACCATCAAGTGGCTCGAGCCGTACGTGATCCAGCCGCGGTACCACCATTGGCACCACACGTCGCAACGGGAGGCCATCGATAAGAATTTCGCCATCCATTTCCCGTGGATCGACCGCCTCTTCGGAACCTACCATCTACCAGGGGGCGATAAGTGGCCCGACACCTACGGCGTTGCCGACGAACCGGTGCCCGCAGGATTCTGGTCGCAGTTCTTCTATCCGTTCCTTTCGAAGAAATCGGCAGCGGCCGCTAGAAGCTGAGGGAGTCAAGAGGAATGTCTCGGGGCAGTTCCACGCCGCTGCTCGTCGCCCGCACCAATCCCAGCGCCTTCATCGCCTTGACGGCCATGAAGCCAAAATCGTATTCCCATTCCTCGTGGGAGAGCCGCAATAACCACGGTGCATGGTGGTGATTGTTCTGCAGGCACGCGCTGAAGGTGGCGGTGACCGGTAGCCACTCGGCGATATTCATGGCGTTGTCGCGCTCGTCGTCGTAACGTCGAGTGCCAAACCGGCGATCGTGCGTCCAGTAGTTCTGGATCATGTTGACCCACAGCGCGAATACGCGCATTCCCACCCAGATCGTAGCAGCGAAGCGCAGGTCACCGATCAGCCAGTACAGCAGCCAGAAGTTAAAGACCTGCGACACCACGGCGTACACCGGATTCGATACGACTCGAAATGGCCAGGACTTGAGTATCTCGTCCGTGGCAACGTTTTCCTGGGTCCGATACGGGAACAGGCAAAGGTACATGGTGCGCCAGAAGCCGTCGATAGCGAGCTTGTTTGGGTCGCCCGCGTGGTCGGAAAACTTGTGGTGCAGCCTGTGCCGATTCACCCACGTGACGGGATTGACGTAGATGCCGAAAGTATTATTGAGGGCCGTCACGGTCTGGACAAACCAGACTTTGTACTCGAGTGCGCGATGGGCAATCCCCATGTGGATGACGCAAGAAAGGTACACCCCAGCTACAAACCAACAGAAGAGGAAATAGGTAGCGCCGATCACTGTACCCAGCCACGGACCAAGGCTCGGCGGCGCGACGGTGGCGCAAGCGAGCAAATATCCCAGAATTATTGCGTACCCGAAAGCGTTGTAGATCTTCACTGGCTGCCCTCCGGAGCGTACCTGCACCGACGATCGTACTTCAGAATCCGCGCGGCTGCACTCCAGAGGCTCGCTGATGAGGCGCTTAGTAACGTCGAGGAACTCAATGCGTTGATCGAAGCAACAGCCACTTCTCTCGGCGCGCCGCAGGCTGCCGTGATACGTGTGGCCGTCACGGATTCGCTGGAGTTGATCTTCGATACGCTCACCACGCCCCGAAAACACGCCAACCTCGAGCACGACCCACGGATTGCACTTGTTATTGGTTGGAATGACGCTCGCACGGCGCAAATCGAGGGCTTGGCCGATCGCCCCAATGGCGCTGACCTGGAGCGTGTTCGAGAGATTTACCTGGCGCGATTTGCAGATGGTCGGGGGCGAGCCAATCTGCGAGCGATAGCATATTGGTGCGTGCGGCCGACATGGATTCGTTTCAGCGATTTCACTGAAGACCCGCCGACCATCACTGAGTGGGACGCGGATGACCTGGCGAGTGGCAATCCCGATAGCTGACGTTGGCCAGGGGCAGCTCCGGGTCGCAACCAGCTGCCCAGCGGCCACGCGCCGCCCCGCCATCAGCCAGCGCGAGCGGAAACTTCCTCAGCCGTTCCTGAGCGCCTGCTCCAGGAAATGCAGCGTGTCGTGCGTGTGTTCGTTCGCCAATTCGCCCACCAGCTTCTTCTTCAGGGCCTCGCCGTAGTGCAGGCGCAGTTCGCCCAGCGCGCGGGGCGGTGCGATGATGAACAGGGGGCCGATCCTGCCGCTAGCAATCTCATGATTCAGCCACCTGGCAACAGCCGACTCGAAGCTGGCTTCCTGGTGGTCCTTGTCCAGACGCCGATCCTGCAGCCGCCGCTGGTCCTTGTTGTCCTGACCGGTGTGCTGGTGCCGACCGGCACCCTCTTCATCGCCGTGCACGTCGGGGTGCGGCAGTTCCGTCAGCGCCAAATGAAGTTCGGTGCCGGTGTTGCGGAACAGCTTCAACTTTTGCCCGTCGGTTACAACGACGGTCGTGGCGTGTGGAAACTGCATATCAGGCCCCTTGAGGTCGGTAGGTGCAATGATAGACACAAGAACGACCCCTCGACCATCAGGGTATTCCCCGTTGCACACCTGCATTCGCACGCGCGATCATGGCGCGAAGGCCGTCAGCCCGAGCTGCTGGCGGACCTGTGCCGGGGTCAACACGCCCACGTTCATGCCGCGCAGGATGTCGACGGCCCTGCCGACCAGCGCTGCGTTGCTGGCCTTGATGCCGCGCTCGAGGTACAGGTTGTCCTCGAGTCCGACCCTGACGTTGCCACCCGTCAATGCGGCCAGCGCCACATAGGGCAGCTGATGGCGGCCAACGCCAAAGGTAGAGAACACCGCACCCGGCGGGAGATTGCTGATCATCGCCAGCAGGGTCTGAATGTCATCGGGAGCACCGTAGGGAATGCCCATGCAGAATTGCAGCAGCATCGGTTCCTCAAGCAGGCCTTCATCTCTGAGGCGACTTGCAAAGCGCAGATGCCCGGTATCGAACACCTCCAGTTCGGGCTTCACGCGCAGCTCGCGCAGCTGCCTGGCCATGGCGCGCAGTTGGTCGGGCGTATTGATCATGGTGTAGTTGCCTTCGCCAAAGCTCATCGAGCCGCAGTCCAGCGTACAGATCTCGGGTCGCAGCTCCTCCACATGCGCAAGCCGCTCACGCACGCCGCACAGGTCCGTGCCCGCGGCATCGTAGGGCAGGGGCTGGGCGACCGAGCCGATGGTGAAGTCGCCGCCGAAACCCACGGTGAGGTTGAGCACGACATCCACGCCGGATGCGCGGATCGTCCCGACCACCTCCCGGAACAGCGCCGGGTCGCGCGAGTGGGCCCCAGTCTTCGGGTCGCGGACATGGATGTGAACCACGGCCGCGCCCGCGCGCGCCGCCTCGATCGCAGCGGCTGCGATCTGTGGGGGAGTGACCGGCACATGCGGGTTTTTGGCAGCCGTGTCGGCACTACCTGTGATCGCACAGGTAATGAAAACGCTCTGGCTCGGTGTCAATGGCATGGGCCCCTCCTCTCGGGATTGACTTGGTATTCGTCTGTCAGGAGTATGAAGCAGATGGGGCCGGACCTGAATTGCAGTAAATGGCTATGAACGTGCGCGACCCGGCCTGGGATCCGGCGGCCGATGCGCCGTTCGGTCTGCCACGGATCGCCTGGGGGCGCGGCTCGTATGTGTACGACGCGACCGGCAAGCGCTATCTGGATGCTTCCGGCGGTCCCGCCGTGTTCTGTCTGGGTCACGCCCACCCGGAAGTCAACGAGGCGATCGTGCGGCAGCTGCAGCGCGTTGCCCACGGCTATCGCTATATCTTCACCAGCGATGCGCTCGAGGAACTGCAGGTGCTGATTGGCGCGGCCTGCGGCGCCGAGCTCGGCGCGATGGTGTTCGTGTCCGGGGGATCCGAGGCGGTCGAGTCGGCACTCAAGATTTCCCTGCAATACCACAGCGCCCGCGGCGAACAGTCGCGCCGCCGCTTCATCTCGCGGCGCCGCTCGTGGCACGGCAATACGCTCGGTGCGCTCTCGGTATCGGACTTTCTCGCCCGGCGCGCGCCATTCGAGGGTGCGCTGATCGAGGCATCGTTCCTCTCGAGCGTGAACAGTTATCGGCCGCCGGAAGGCGTCAGCGCTGCAGAACTCGCCAGTGTCTGTGCCACCGAGCTCGAAACGGAGATCGAACGGCTCGGTGCTGAGCGGGTGGCGGCCTTCATCTTCGAGCCGGTGGTCGGGGCCGCCGGCGGCGTCGTGCCGGCGCCAGCCGGATACGCGGCACGGATCCGTGACATCTGCGATCGCCATGGCGTGCTGATGATTGCCGATGAGGTCATGTGCGGGTCGGGTCGCACCGGAACCTGGCGTGCCCTCGAGCATGACGGCGTCGTGCCCGATGTGATGGCGGTCGCGAAGGGGCTCGGCGGCGGCTACCTGCCGCTCGGCGCGGCCATCATGCATCGGCGCGTGACGGAGGTGCTTAAAGAAGTGGACGGCGGGCCGCTCACGGGGCACACGTTCACCGGCCACACCGCCGCCTGCGCCGCGGGAGTCGCGGTGCAGACCATCATCCGGCGTGATCGCCTGCTCGAACGGGTCGCCACCGGCGGCGCCGCCTTGCTGCAGGAACTTAAGAACTGCCTGGCGCCGATCGAGGCGGTGGGCGATGTGCGCGGGCGCGGGCATTTCATCGGCGTCGAGCTGGTGGCCGACCGCAGGACACGGGCGCCATTTTCAGCGACCCTGGGACTCGCCGCCCGCATCGGCAGGGCCGCTGCGGCTGCAGGGCTGCTGGTTTACCCGATTGGAGGGAATGTCGACGGTGTCAGCGGCGACGCGGTCATTCTCGCGCCGCCGTTCAATGCCAGCGCCGCGGAGTTTGCCGAGATCTGTGGGCTGTTTGCCAGCGCGGTGCGCACGGCCGTGGCGAGCCTCCCGGCTGGCGCGGCGCGCGGGTGACCATCAGCGATGCCAGCAGAGCGCCGATAGAAATTACATCGGCTCGCTACCCGGCTTGGGATCGGCGAGCGGGAAACTATGCGCGCCCTCGGCGGGTGGTGGGACGGGTGTCGGTGCACTCGTGGCCGGTGCCGGCGTGGCGACCGCCGGCGTGGTGGGGGCGGCCGCGCCGCTGCCCTGGGCCGGCGTGAGGCTGGCGACGATGGCGGCGATAAAGCGTCGCGCCGGTTCGGAATTGGCCTTGACCTCGCCGCTGGTGATCTGCCCGGTCGTGACTTCGCGGCCGTAAAAGCTGCGATTGGACTTGCCATCGAAAGCCAGCACCGTGCCATCCAGCGCCACACCCGCAAACAGTCCGCGGGCGCGCGAATAGGAATAGATTTCTGCTTCCACGCCGGCGGCCGCTTCGCCGCTGCGGCCCATGGGTCCGGCCGCCACCGAGGCGCTGGCGCCCAGCGTGAACTGGCCGCGCGCGAAGTTTTCCAGGCTGCGGCGCGTGGCGAACACCAGCACGATGTCGGCAGCCTGGGCGCCGATCTGCCAGCCGACGCTGCCGCCGGTAAGCGAAATGAACACCGGGTTGCTGAAACGCCCGTTGGCATCGCGCGCGCTCAGCACGCCTTTGCCGTGCCGTCCGCCCAGCACGAAGGCGCCCTTGATGACATCGGGTATCACGGCGACGCCGTAGGCGCGATCGAACAGCCAGTTGGGTATGTTCTGGTCGGGCGAGCCGCGCAGTTCCTCGAGCACCTGGGTGGCGGTAATCAGCTTCGCGTCTTCACGGGTCTGGGCGAAGGCGCTGCCCATGGGCGAGAGCAGGGCAAGCAAGGCGATGAGCAGTGTGCGCGACGGCGCTGTGTGAGTCATGAGCAATCCCCTGGTATGTTTCGGGTCATCAGACCCGCGATGATCGTTCAGAACCAGGCAGAAATAAAGAACTGCGCTACCGTGGCGTCGAGCGTATAGAGCGGTTCGGTGCCCGGGGCCACGCCGGTTACCCGCAGATCACGGTAATCATCGTAATTGATGCGCAGGCGGTCGAGGCGCGCATTGAGTGAGGCTTTCTGGACATGCGACCAGCCCGGCGGGTGGAACTGCCAGGTGGCGCCAACCCCCAGAGTCATGCTCTTGAAGGTGGCCAGTTCACGATCGCGCGCCAGGAAATTCTGGGCGCTGGCAAAGGGAAACAGGTCGCTGTAGAAATTGGCGTGGATCTGGCGGTAGTAACGCACGTGGCCGTCCAGCAGCCAGCTGCGGAACAGCGGCTGGGTCACGCCCAGTTGCCCGGTGTGGGCCCTGATGCCCCAAGTGTCGCCGTAATAGCGGTAGCTGCCATCGAGCGCACCGCGCCCCGGCAGGTGGTATTTGACCTGCAACGAACCGGCATTGCCGGTACGGGTGTGCGGGTACTGCTCTTTCTCCGTGGCATAGCCGCGCGCTTCGAGCGTGTCCAGGTAGCGTACCCGGCGATAGGGGTTGTTGAGAAAGCCCTCGCTCTCGGAACTTTCAAAGTTCAGGTTCAGCAGCAGATTGCGGGTCAGAATCTGTGACAGGCCCAGCTGCCAGTTGCGACGATCGGTACTGGCTGAAAACGTGGGCGCGCCACGCTCGCCGACCTTGTCCCAGCCACGCACCACACCGAAGGTAACCGTGGTCAGATCGCCGAACATGTCCTCGCTGACCGAGGCAAAGGCAGTCTTGGCCTTGTAGTCGTTTTCATTGCTGTCAATGAAGCCGGCGCTGTAGGTGACCTTGCCCAGCAGCGCATCCACGCTGAGTGAGTGCTGCGTTCGATCTTCCTTGTACGCGCTGGCGCCGCTGACGGCATCCACGGACGCACCGGAAATCGTATCGACATGCCCGGTGATGTGATCGGCGTAGTAGTTGTAGGCGGCCGAGACATGATCGCCGAACTTCTTGCGCACCAGGATGGACGGGCCCTTGATCTCGATGCCGCCACCCTGGTAACTGTGCAACAGCACGTCAGCACGATCATCGGGCAGCACTCCGGCGTGCGTGCTGCCCAGCAGCGCCAGGCTGGCAGCGAGGCTCGCAATGAGCCGGTGGGCGGCAATGAATGGCAGCTGTTTCACAGTCAGTTACAGCCGCAGCCGCCGCCCACGCCGCCGGTTGCACCACGCGCACCTTCGCGCGACTCATACACGTGTTCGATGTAGTTGCTCGACACCGGGTCGCGACTGAAGGCCATGACTGCCTCGGCCAGGTGTTCGCGCTCGTAGGGCTTGACCCATGGCTCGATCGGGCTGCAGGCCGAGAGCGCCAGCGCGCCCGCTCCGATCAGCAGCAACAGTGCACAACCCTTCTTCATTCCGGCCAGACTCCTGTTGCCTATTCGCGTATCAGCGCGCGTATCTGATCCAGATACTCGTTTTCGGCGCCGGGCGTATAGCCGCGGTGGATATAACGCACTTTGCCGCTGCGATCGAGGATCACGGTATTGGGCATGCCCTCAACCTGGTAGAGCTTACTGACTTTGCTGTCGACGTCGAAGAGTATCGGGAACGAGACCGGCGTGGCCTTGAGCCAGTCGATCGCGGTCGCCGAGTTGGGTTCGACATTGACGCCCACCAGCGTCACGCCCTTGGCGCGATATTGTCTGTTGAGCTGTTCGAGGATCGGCATTTCCTTGCGGCACGGCCCGCACCAGCTGGCCCAGAAATTGACCAGCACGATCTGGCCTTTCAGGTCGGCGAGGTTGAGTGCCTTGCCGCTGCTGGAATTGAGCGCAAAGCCCGGGGCCGGCGCACCGGTGCGCAATGAGTCGACCGAGGCGGCCAGTGTCGCCGGACCATGCGTAGTCGCGATCAGTATCAGGAAACAAAGCAGTGGCACAGTACGTTTCATAACCTTTACTCCGTGTCAGAAGAACACGGTCGCACCGATGTGGGCAGTCAGGTTGTTTTTCAGGCGATCGACACCGAGCAGATCAGATTTGAACACCAGATCCTGCGCTTCGATATGTATCGCCAGCCAATCGGCAGGCAGCACCCGGAAACCCGCGCCAAAATTCACGGTGAATTTCTGATCACCCGCAAACTTCACGCTGCCGATGCCGCCCACCAGGTAGAACCCGCTGGTCATGGCGCGGTTGCGACCGAGAAACACCTCGCCAGGCAGGAAGTTGTAGCCTAACGAGAGGTTGTAATACGTGAAGCGCCTCTCAGCATCGCTGAGCAGTTGCACATTGCCGCCCAGGGTCTCAAAACTGGTCTTGCCGCCGGTGGCGCGGCCGTAACTGGCCTCGAAATAGAAGTCTTCTGTGACGTGGTAGTCGAAGCGCAGCCCGCTGACCGGCGCAGCGCCGAAGTCTTCGATAGAGATTTCACCATAATAGGCGCCCAGCTCGACATTCTGGCTGTCGATTTTGGGTACCTTGATCTTGCGCCGCTCGACCTGCGGCTCGATGACAGTCGGCGGCACCGCCACGGCCTCGGCATTGGCCGCCGCAGCCGCGTCGGCCGCGCTCTGTGTGCCGGCGCTGCTGGCGCCCTTGGCATGATGGCGATGGAATGGCCATGGCAGGTGCGCGCAGCCGCTGGTCAGCGTGACCACCAGCGCTAGTAGAAGAATGCGAATCCGAGTTTCCATTCCCGTTTTACCTCGTTGCTGTCCGTCTTGGTGAACACCGTGTGGTGACGGTATTCAGCGCGCACGAAGAATCGGCGCGTCAGGTAGTAGCGTGCCCCGAAACCTTCATAGGCAGTCTGCAGGTTCTGGGTCACGGGCCGGACCAGCGTGCCCTTGGTTTCGGTGCGCTCGATGCCGGTGCCCAGGGTGACAAAGGGCGAAATGCGCCAGCGCGGCATGAACACATGGTTCAGGCCCAGGTCGGCGATTTCGCCATTGGAAAGGTTGCCGAGGAACTGCCCGGCATGCAGCTCGATCTTCAGAGTGTCAGTCAGCGAGCGGGCCAGAAAACCCTCGACCAGCGTCGCGCCGGCGTAGTCGCCCGTCATCACCCCGCCTTCCCAACGGTGCGAGCGAAACCCTTCCCGGTCGCCACGGTTGAATACGAAGGGCAAGCCATTGGCGAGCGTGGTGCTGAACAGGTCGTGCTCGGCAGCCCAGCCTTCAACGCCGCGCTCGGTGCGCACCTTGAACCATTCGGTGCGCCGGAACAGCACATCGACGCTGTCACCGCGCGCGACCACCTGCGCCACCGGGTAGCCACGGCCCGGGCCGGTGTGCAGCTCGAGGTAGGGTTCGGTGACAAACAACTGCAGCAGCTCACGCTGCCGCGCCTCCCGGTGCCGGGCCTGCGCGAGCGGCGTCAGAGCGAGCATGAGCAGCAGCAGCGCCAGCAGGCGCAGCCACTCAGTTGAGCGGTGCGGCAAACGGATTGTTGTAATACTGGGCTCCAATATCCACCCATTCTGACAGCAAGCGCAGTTCTGCGGGAGTCATGAACCCGCTGTGATTCACAGTACCGACCGTGGTGCCAGAGAGTACCGCAAAGAAGCGTGACGCGGCGGCCGAACCGCTTGCCAGGCTGGCGTTGAACTGAGCCACCGTGGGTATCGGGACGCAGGCCGCATCGAGCGTCAGGGATGTTGAAGGGTGGTTCGTGACCAGCTGCAGGTAAGCGCGCAGCTGCGCCGTAGCCTGCTGCGCCGGGTCATCAGTGAGATCGAGGCCACCTGCAGGGGTCTGCGCATAGGTCACGGTGATGGCCGTGGTGGTGCCGGTGGGCGTGCATTGCACGCTCTGCGGAGCGGAGCTGTGGCAGGTGATGCAGGTGTTGGCGCCGCGATCGAGCGCCCACAACGGGTGGATGTGCGCTGGCGAGGTGGTGGCAGCGCCCGTGGCGCTCTTGTTGTAATTGATGGTAATGCGGCAGCTGCCGGCATAGGTGTTCAGGCAGGTGGAGGCCGTCGGCAGGGGCGTGCTCAGTCCCGGGTTGTAGCCCAGGTCAATGCTGGTATCGCCCGCAGCGCCGCTGCCGACATATTTGACGTTGATGCTGGGCGTGGCGGCAGCACAGGTCGTCACGGCGCAATTGCTGGCCGTGCCATAGAGCTGCTGCGCCACCGTCTTGCCGCTGGCGTCGCCACTGTTGGCCGGAGCATACAGGCCGGCGCGACCGTGCGCGGTGGTGCTGGTTGGGGTGCGCGCATTGTGGCAGCCGTTGCAGGTCAGCACTTCACCGGGGCGCAGCTGCAGCCAGGCGCGATGCTGCGGGAAGCTGGAAATGCGGCGCGCGTTGGCGTCCAGCACTGATATCTGGAAGGCGACATTGGCCGGCACTTTCACGCGTACCGAACCATCGGCTTCGATAGGCACATAGCCGAGAATCTCGCGCATGTAGCCGACCGAATTGTCGAGCGAGATATTCCGGTCGAAATCCGGGAAACCGTCATTCAGCTGGTCATCGCCCATCGATACGGCTTTTTCGATGCGCAGGAACCGCGCCGGGCGCGCATCGGCATTGGTGGTGGCCATCGTGCTGATGAAGCTGGCGGTGCTCGCCGCACCAATACCGGGCCATTTGCCATCGGCCCAGTCATAGACACTGCGAATGTCGATGATGCCGAGGCCGTCGCCGGCGAGAGTGCTGCCCGTGCCGATCGGGGCGATGAAGGCCGGCGCGGTGCGCGCCTGGAGCGTGACCAGGTCGGTGAGCATGACGCCTTCGGTCGGCGCCACGACGGGCTTGAGCGTGTTGTCAGTGGGGTCGAACAGCCAGGCGCTGTACAGCGGTGGTGCCAGCTGCAGGGTCGCATCAGCAAGATTGGCAGCGGTGCAGGCGAGGATGGTGCCGGTGGCATCGACCAGGCGGCACTGACTCCAGCTCACCAGGATGCGATTGGTGTTATCCCAGAGCGGGTAGGCCGAGTTGAATCGTCCGCCGGGCGAGGGTCCGGGTATGGTGCGCACGTCGTTGCTCGTCGCGGCCGTCTGGGCCGGGCAGGGATTGCTGCCGCCAGCGCTGGCGCCAGCCGCGAGTGTGCGCTGGCTGCATTCGACCGAGTTAACGACATCGAGCAGCACCAGATTGCCGCCAAAATCGCTGCCTGCGTCGGCGGGGCGGATCAGCGCCAGCACCTGGCCGCTCTGCATCTGGCGTGCCTTGACGAATTGCACAGTGGTCGGCAGGCCGGCTGCATCGGGCGAGCCGACCGCGTGGCTGTGCGCCCCGTAGAGCAGCTGCTGATCGCTGCCGTCGGGATTCATCGTATAGAGGTGCATGGCGTCGGTGCCGCCGGGCGCGTGGTCCCAGCGAGTGTAGAGGATGCGGCCATTGGACATGACGCTCGGATCGAGGTCATGACTCTGATTGAAGGAAATCTGCTGGAAGGCGCTCGGGCCGATGAGCGTCGGATCGAGTACGTTGAGCGTGAAGGCCGACTCATCACGGTCTTCGGTCTGGGCCTCGAAGCCGCTCTTGCCTTCCTGCAACAGCACGCCTTTTGAGTAGCGCTGACGCGTCGAGACAATGAGTATGCGCCCGTTCGGGTGCGTGCTGTCGGAAGGCAGATAGTGAGGTGAGACATCCTGGCCTTCGCTGGCGGTGACATCATCCGTAAGGCTGTGCAGATTGTCGGCGGCGATGTCGTACTCGTAGATGCGCCAGGTGGGCTGCTCGAAATCCTGCATAGTCGCCAGCAGCGGGCCGCGCATCGCAAACACCAGGCGCTTGCCATCGGCGGAGACATCAAGATGCTTGATGTCGTAGAAATCGGTGCCGGTCAGGCGCGTGGTGATGTTGCGCTCCACGCCGCTCGGTGAGGCCTTGTCGCGGATGTAGACATCCGCCTTGCTCCAGAAAGTGCGCTGATGGCGCAGGTCATCGAGCTGGCGCAGCTTATCGAGCTCAACCGGGTCGCTGGGCAGCACGCGCTTGACGTAGGCAATGCCAAAATCCGTGGTGGCGCCGCTGCCGGTCTGGCCGCGGCCTATGTCCAGGCTGCCGCTGCTGCCGCAGGCGGCCACCAGTGCCACCAGCACTGCCATGGCCGAAATGGTGCACAGCCGACGAAATTCACGGTTCATGACCTGTCGCTCCCTGCCGCGAGTTCGAGTCGCGATATTGCCAACTGCGTCAGCGTTTACGGCCGCCATTTGCGGTTCCTTGCCTGCTCGCAGGCAGGGTTTAGGGCCCGACGCATACATCCGCCAGTGGTAGAGGTTCGTGCCCGGCGCTGCTGTGACCAGAATCGCAATTCATGCAGTGAAGCATAGCCGTTGAACAGTAGCGAGCGCGATGTCGGTGACTGGCGACGTGTGTGAGATGAGACAAGTCGAGGCCCGCATAGGGCGAAGTATATTGGCCCCCGAAGTGCAGCCTTCGGGCACATGGGAGTTAAGCGATGACACAGGACAGGCACATTGGACCGGCATGGCGCGCAGCCAGGATGGCGATCTCGGCGGCGTTGCTGTTGGCCATGCAGGGCTGGAACCCAGCCGCAGCCGGGCCCCGGGAACAGGCGCGCCGCCTGCATGACCGGCTCGCGGGTGTGCCCCCGAGCGACGTCGTGTTGACGCAGATGGCCGCCGATATCCAGGCGAACAATCCCGCCATGGCCGCGCAGCGGGCCATGAGCAACAAGAATTTCTACGACGTGACGCTGAAGAACTTCGTCTCGCCGTGGACCAACGTCGAGCGTTCGGTATTCGTGCCCCTTAATGACTATACCGCGACCGTGATCGGCATGGTGCGCGACGATGTCGATTTCAGCACCGTGCTCTCGGCCGACCTTCTATACGTCGCCAACACGCCTGGAGCGCCGGCTTACTCGCCCGCCAACAATGCCCACTATCAGTATCTCGAAGACAACCATGTGGATCTGCAGGCCGCGCTCCAGCCGGCCACCCAGTCGGCGCTGCTGGGCATACCCGCCAGCGCGGCTGCCGGCGTGATGACCACGCGGGCCTCAGCGGCGGCCTTTTTTGTGGCCGGCACCAACCGCCGCATGTTCCGCTTCACGCTTATCAATCACCTGTGCCGCGATATGGAGCAGATGCAGGATTCATCGCTCCCTCCCGATCGCATCCGCCAGGATGTCAGCCGCTCGCCGGGCGGCGACAGCCGCGTGTTTCTGAACAACTGCATCACCTGCCACGATGGCATGGATCCGATGGCGCAGGCCTTCGCCTTTTACGACTTTGACGAGATGGCGGCCCGCATGACCTACACGCCGGGCGTGGTGCAGCCGAAGTACCTGATCAACTCCGACAACTTCAAGACCGGCTACGTCACCACCGATGATCACTGGAACAACTACTGGCGCAAGGGCGCAAACCAGGTGCTCGGCTTTGACAGCGCGCTGAGCGGTGGCGGCACCGGGGCCAAGAGCCTGGGCGCCGAGCTGGCGCACAGCGACGCCTTTGCCCAGTGCCAGGTTGAAAAAGTATTTCGTGCCATGTGCTTCCGCGATCCGGGCAACGCGCAGGATCGCCAGGCTGTGAGCACGATCAAGAGCAGCTTCAAAGGCGGCGGCTACAAGATGAAACAGGTCTTCGCCGACGCTGCCATTTATTGCATGGGCAATTAGCCGCGCGCCCCCAGGAGAGCACAGTGAACCGTACCCATTTTCTGCCTTCGCTCCTGCTAGCCACGCTGGCTCTCGCCCTGAGCGCCTGCTCGGGCGGCGCTGCCACCACGGCCAACGGCAATGTCCAGGGGGGCGTGAGCGCCGCCAGCTACGCGGGACCCGCCCCGGCCACGGCCGATGTCCAGGCGTTCAAAGTCAATCTGTGGCAGAACATCAATGGCGCCAACCGCTGCGGCAACTGCCACAAGGTGGGCGGGCAGAGCCCGATGTTTGCGCGCGCCGATGACGTCAACCTGGCTTACAACGATGCGCTTGGTATCGTCAATCTCGCGCAGCCCGACCAGTCCCGCATGGTGACCAAGGTGGCCGGTGGCCACAACTGCTGGCTTGCCAGCCCGCAGGCCTGCGCCGACATTCTCACCACCTGGATCAAGAACTGGGCCGGTGGCGTCAGCAGCGGCGGCACACAGATCCAGCTGGTGGCGCCGACCGACAAGGACGTGGGCAACAGCAAGACCTTCCCGGCTGACTCGGCAGCGTTCGCGGCCACGGTGTACCCGTTGCTCACGCAGTTCTGCTCGCGCTGCCACAGCGCCAATGCCGCGACCCCACAGACGCCGTACTTTGCCAGCAGTGATGTCAACGAGGCCTATGCCAACGCGCAGGCCAAGATCAACCTGGACACGCCCACGCTGTCGCGCTTCTACGTGCGCCTGCACGATGAGAGCCATAAC
>JBAVRE010000212.1:0-10312 GCA_049694695.1 Steroidobacteraceae bacterium
ACAACAGCAGATCCAAGATCAGGCCGGCAAGGGTCTCCGCCATGTGCTGACCGGCCATGCCGGTGCGATCGTGAAGCGTGTGCAGGTCACGCTCTACGATGACTTCCCGCGCTGGGCGGTCGTGCAGGTGCGCTACACGAACCGCGGCCACCGGGCCGTGCCGGTGCGTGGCTGGAGCAACGGCGCGTATTCCATCTCGGCAGCCGTTGCACCTGTGCCTGATGCGTCATCGTCACAGGAGGCGTTCTGGTCCTATCAGAGCGGCTCGTATGAGAATCGTCCCGACTGGGTGTTGCCGCTGCCGATTGGCTTTGAGCGCGGTAATTATCAGGGCATGAACGCCGCCGATTACGGCGGCGGTACGCCCATCGTTGATGTGTGGCGGCGCGACGTAGGGATAGCCGTCGGGCAGCTGGAACTGGCGCCAAAACTGGTATCGCTCCCGGTGGCCAGGTCGGTGGCTGGAGCGGCGACGCTGTCGGTGCACTTCGCCCAGCGGGTTGCGCTCGAACCGGGGCAGAGTCTTGAGACCCTGCGCACTTTTGTCGGCGTGCATCGTGGTGATCACTTCCAGACACTCAGCGACTATCGGCGCTACATGATCAGGCGGGGCGTGCAATTGCCCGTGGCTCCGCCGAGTGCCTTCGAGCCGCTGTGGTGCGCGTGGGGATATGGGCGCGATGCCACGCTCGAGCAGGTCATCGCCACCCTGCCCATTGTGAAGAAACTGGGCTTTGGCTGGGTGACGCTCGATGACGGCTGGCAGGTGGCCGAGGGCGATTGGACTCCGAATCCAAAAAAATACCCGCACGGCGAGGCTGACATGAAAGCGCTGGTCGAGCGCATCCATGCGGCCGGACTCAAGGCGCAGCTGTGGTGGACGCCGCTGGCCGCAGATCCCGGCAGCCCGGTTGAACGCACGCACCCGGAACAGCTGCTGCTGAAGCAGGACGGCGCGCGCAGCGAGATCAGCTGGTGGAATTCATACTTCATGTGTCCGGCCTATGAACCGGTGCGGTCTGCCGGCGCGGCGTTTGCGCGCAAGGCGCTGGGCGAGTGGGGCTTCGACGGGCTCAAGGTGGACGGCCAGCATCTCAATGGCGCCCCGCGTTGCTACAATCCTGCCCATCATCATGGTGCGCCGACCGATGCGGTCGAGGGTCTGTCCGGGTTCTTCAAGGCGGTATGGGACGCATCACACCAGGCAAATCCCGCTGCCCTGGTAGAAATCTGTCCGTGCGGCACCAGCTATTCATTCTTCAACCTGCCGTACATGAACATGACGGTGGCCTCCGATCCCGAGAGTTCCTGGCAGGTGCGACTCAAGGGCAAGACGCTCAAGGCACTGACCGGGGATGGGGTGGCTTATTTTGGCGATCACGTGGAGATGAGTGAAGGCGGTGACGACTTCGCCTCCACGCTGGGTGTCGGTGGCGTGGTCGGCAGCAATTTTGTCTGGCCCGGGGCGCCCGGCAAGAAGGATCCGAAGCTGCTGCTGACGGCGGAGCGTGAAACGGAATGGGCCTTCTGGGTCAAGCAGTACCAGCAGCTGCGCCTCTCTGAGGGAGAGTATCTCGGCACCCTCTACGACATTGGCTTTGATCGGCCCGAAACTCACGCGATCCGCAAGGGCGGGAAACTCTACTACGCCTTTTTTGCCAGACAGTACCAGGGCTCGGTGGAACTGCGCGGCCTGCAGGGGCAGCGCTATCGGCTGCATGATTACGAAGCCGATCGCGATCTGGGCGTGGTTACCGGGCCGGTGGCGAAGCTGGCGGTAGCATTCACGCGGCATCTGTTGATCGAGGCGCTGCCCGAGTGACCCGTTGCCGCGAGCACAGCGTTTGAGCACCGATATCGACTACATGCGCCTCGCGCTCGAGCAGGCGCACAGTGCCGGCGCTCAGGGGGAAGTGCCGGTGGGTGCGGTACTGGTGCTCGAGGGTCGCGTCGTGGCCAGTGGCGCCAACCGGCCCATCGCCGCCTGCGATCCGACCGCGCATGCCGAGATCGAGACGCTGCGCGCCGCTGCGCAGGCGCTGCGCAGTTACCGGCTTGCCGACAGCTCCCTGTACGTGACCCTCGAACCCTGCCTGATGTGTGCCGCGGCAATTGTGCACGCACGCGTGCGTCGCGTGGTCTTTGGCGCCTGGGATCCGCGGGCCGGCGCGGCCGGCAGCATGCTCGATGCCTTTGCGCTGCCAGGCATGAATCACCGCGTCGATGTGTTTGGCGGCGTGCTCGATGAGGAATGCGGTGCGCTGCTGAAGAAGTTCTTTGCGGAGCGACGCGGCGGTTAGGACGGGTTGCGGGTTGCGGCCAGTGGCGCAGCCTGGTCGCCCCCATACCACTCCAGCACCGACAGGAAGCCGCGTACCTGCTCGACGAAACGCACCGGCTCCCAGCCACGGGCGTAGCCGCGCCGCGCTTGCGAATACCAGCGTTCCTGCGCCAGCATGGGCAAGTACTGACTGACGACGCCCCAGGAGTCCGCGTCTTTGCCATGCGCCTGTGCCAGCACGCGCGCGTCTTCCAGATGACCGAAACCGACGTTGTAGGCTGCCAGCGCCAGCCAGGTGCGGTCCGGCTCGGCGATGCGTGCCGGTATCATCTGCAGCACCTGGGCGAAATAGGCTGCGCCACCGCTGATGTTCTGGCGGCTGTCGCGGCGATTGATAACGCCCATGGCCCTGGCGGTCTCGGCGGTCAGCATCATGATGCCGGCGGCGCCATCCGCCGAGGCGGCGTGATCGTCCCAGCGTGATTCCTGGTAGCCCACTGCAGCCAGCAGTCGCCAATCGACTTTGGTGGCGGTGGCCGCCTGTTCAAACAGGGCGCGCAGCGCTGGCAGCGAAGCCAGGATGTCGTCCTGAAAGCGGCGTGCCTCGAGGTATTCAAAATCGCCCGCCTCGGCGTCGGCCGCACGACTTAGCTGCTGCAACAGGCCGCTGCTGCGCGCACCAGCGAAGAATCTGTTTGCGGCGTCGCGCAGATCGAGTGCCGTGCGCCGCACCAGCCACTGCACGGCGCGTGGATCTGGCAGCGTGAAAGCCACCGAAACGTCGGGATACAAATGTCGTGCGAAGCGGAATTCGCTGGCATCGACGATGGCATAGTCAGCGTCTCCAGTGCTGACCCAGTCGAGCGGATCGGCCTGCTCACGCGGAAGTTCGGTCCAGGCGAGGTAAGCGGCGCCACTGGAGCGCAGCCCGCGCAGCAGCTCGAGCTGTGGGCTGCCCGCGCGCACCACGACGCGCGCACCATTGAGTCCGGCGATATTGAGCGTCGGCGCATGCCCGCGCCGCTGCACCACCAGCTGCGGTATTTCCTGGTAGGTGCCGGTGGCCAGGCCGACGCGTTTCCAGGCGCCGTCGACGCTCAGTTGCGCCGCGACGATATCCGCGCTGCCATCGCTGATGAGTTCGCGCAGGTTGCTGCGATCGCGCGCCGGCACGATGATGAGCTGCACTCCCAGGCTGTCAGCAAAGGCGCGTGCCAATCGGTATTCAAAGCCCTGCGGGCCGTGCGCGCCCAGGTAATAGGAGGTCGGTTCGTTGAGGGTCGCCATGCGAAGATCGCCCCGAGCCTTGAGCTGTGCCAGTCCGGAAGATTGGACATCACAGCCGGCGAGCGCGGCGAGCGCGACGAGCGACAGGGCGGCCAGGGCAAGTACGCTGTTGGCAGGCGTCCCGAACCAGGCCACGCGCACCCTGGGCTGATCAGTATTCATTGGCAATCTGGGCATCGCAACTTTCAGCTAGAATATCAGCTCGCCACACTGTGCATCCTGGAGAGGTACCGAAGTGGTCATAACGGCGCCGACTCGAAATCGGATGGTCGGGTAATACCGGCACGTGGGTTCGAATCCCACCCTCTCCGCCAATGTGCGCCGCCGCGGTGTACTTCAGTCCTCGTCCGGGCCGCGCACGATCTCATCGTTGAAGCTGCGCGCCAGCGCTTCGGCAAACAGATGCGGCAACTGTCCCTTAGGGCTCTCAGTGATACTGCGAAAGCGTTCGGCCGAGGCGGGCCCCGGCGTGAGCACGGCCGGATCAAGCCGTTTGGTGAATTCTTCAAGCGCCGGGCGCAGTGCGCGCATGAGCGCGGCATCGTGGCGCGTGGCGAGCCCAAACAGCTCGCGCAGCCACTGCACAGCGTCGAGCTGCTGGTTTTCATGACCCAGCAGCAGGCGCGCCACCAGGTCCTCAACCGGCAGATTCTGCAGCGCAATGCGCTCGGGATCATCGGCCGTGGAGCAAAGACCCGAGTTCTGGCGGATGTCACGCTGAGTGCGTGCCAGATTCTTGATGCCCACCAGCGCTTCACGCAGCAGCAGGCCGGCGAGTCGCAGCAGCCGGTCGTGACCGTCGAGCGGCAGCTGGCGCGGATTCATGCCGGCGCCCTGGCTGAAGGCATCGAGCCCCTTGCCACCAGCGCCGCCATTGACGGTGCCGCTGCCAGGCTTGCTGTGAGCCGGGGCCCGGGGCGGTGGGGTCCGCGGCGGCGCAGGGCGCATGGCGCGGGCAGCCGATTGCTGCGCGTGATCAAACTGCAGTAGCGCAGAATCTTCCACCGGCTGTCCCCAGGGGTCGAAGGCGCGTCGCTGGCTGCTCAAATCAGCGTCGTTTACCAGCAGTTCGCTGATATTCAATTCAACGCCGATATCATGCTGCGTGCCAGCAGCGTCGGCGTCGGCGGTGCTGAAGGCGAACACCGAGCTGGCATCGACGGAGGGGGTGGCGTCGTCGCTGACCTTGATCTGGTAGGCTCCGAGCCGCAGCGTGTCGCCGGGGCGCAGGGGCTGGGGGCCGAGGCGCCCGACCGGGTCGGTGCCATCGTTGAGAAACAGGCCGTTGGTGCTGGTGTCCTCGATCAGGAAAGAACCGTTGCGAAACCGCACATGGGCGTGGTGAGAGGACAAAAAGCGCTTGGGATCAGGCAAAACCCACTCATTGTCTTGCGCACGGCCAATCCTGCCCCCCTCGGGACCGATGAGCACGCTGGCCCGGTCACCGAGTTCCGGGCCCTGTTCGCTGGTAACGGTCAGGCGTAACGCCACCAATCAATTCCTCGCCACGGGTGATCACCCAATATAATAGGCGGGTCAGCCCACACGGGCTGCCACAATCGCATACAGATGGCATCCAATCACATCTTCAAGATTATGTTCGTGAACCAGGGCAAGGTTTACGAGGTCTATGCGCGCAAAATCAGCCATGGGAGCCTGCTGGGGTTCGTGGAAATCGAAGAACTGGTGTTTGGCGAACGCTCCAGCGTAGTGCTCGATCCGGGCGAAGAACGCATCAAAACCGAGTTTGCCGGGGTGAAACGCAGTTTTCTGCCGGTCCAGTCGGTGCTGCGCATCGATGAGGTGCGCAAGCAGGGCGTCAGCAAGATCGTGGCGCTCGAGGGTGGCAGCAATGTCATGCCATTTCCCGCTTCGATGTTCACCGCACCGGCCGGCGATTCCGGCCCCAAGAAGTAAGCATGCTGGTATTGCCTGGTGCGCCGGCCGCCTCGGCGTTCCGTCTCGCGCGCCAGTTTGAACGATTGCGGAAACTCGATCCGCAGATCATTGCGCTGCACTGCCGTTACCTGCACTTCGTCCAATGCGAGGGTTCGCCCTCGGCGACGCAGCGCGCCGATCTGGAGCGGCTCCTTGCGGCTCCGGGTGGAGTACGCCTGGAAGAGGGCCCGCAGACCCTGACCGTGGCGCCTCGTCCCGGCACGATTTCGCCCTGGTCGAGCAAGGCCACCGACATTGCCCGGGTGTGCGGGCTGCAGTTTGTCGGGCGCATTGAACGCGGTATTCATTACCAGCTGGATGGTCCGTTGAGCGTGCCGCTGGGCGCGCTGGCAGCGGTGCTGCACGATCGCATGACCGAGGCGGTATTCACACGCAGCGCCGATGCTGCGGCACTGTTCGCGGTGCATGCGCCACGACCACTGGCATTCATTCCTCTGGCCGCGGGCCGCAGTGCCCTGCAGGCCGCCAACCAGCGCCTGGGCCTGGCACTGGTGGACGACGAGATCGACTATCTGTATGACATCTTCAGGCGTCTGCGGCGCGATCCCAGCGACGTTGAGCTGATGATGTTTGCGCAGGCGAATTCCGAACACTGCCGCCACAAGATCTTCAACGCCGAGTTTGTGATCGACGGTGTGGTGCAGGAGAAGTCACTGTTCTCGATGATCCGCAACACCCACGAACGTGCGCCCCAGGGCGTGCTATCGGCCTATCGCGACAATGCGGCGGTTATCAGCGGCAGCCAGGGGCTGCGCTATTTTCCCGACCCGCACACTGGCATCTATCGCGGCAGCGAGGAGCCGATCGATATTCTGATCAAGGTGGAGACGCACAACCACCCGACGGCGATCGCGCCCTTTCCTGGCGCGGCGACCGGAGCGGGCGGCGAGATTCGCGATGAGGGCGCCACCGGCGTGGGCGCCAAGCCCAAGGCGGGGCTGGTTGGTTTTTCGGTGTCGCACCTGCGCATTCCCGGCTACGAGCAGCCCTGGGAGCAGTCGCTGGGATACCCGGCGCGCATTGCCTCGGCACTCGAGATCATGCTGGAAGGGCCGATCGGCGCCGCCGCCTTCAACAACGAATTCGGGCGGCCCGGAATCTGCGGATATTTTCGCACTTTCGAACAGCGGCAGGCCGGCGATGCCCCCGGCCGGGTGCGCGGTTATCACAAACCGATCATGCTGGCGGGCGGGCTCGGCAACGTACGGCGCGCGCAGGTCAACAAGGGCGTGGTGTCGGTCGGCGCTCACCTGGTCGTACTCGGCGGTCCGGCGATGCTGATTGGTCTGGGCGGCGGTGCGGCTTCGTCCCTGGGGAGCGGTGCCAGCAGCGCTGAGCTCGATTTCGCCTCCGTGCAACGCGGCAATCCGGAGATGCAGCGGCGCGCGCAGGAAGTGATCGATCGCTGCTGGGCGCTGGGCGAGGCAAATCCGATTGAACTCATCCATGACGTGGGCGCGGGCGGTTTATCGAACGCAGTGCCGGAAGCTGTGGCTCACAGTGAGCGCGGTGCACGCATTGAGCTGCGCGATATTCCGAGCGCTGAACCGGGCATGTCGCCGCTCGAACTGTGGTGCAATGAGGCGCAGGAGCGCTATGTGCTGGCCATCAAGCCGGCGGCGCTGGCGCAGTTTGCCGCCCTGGCGCAGCGCGAACGCTGCCCGTTTGCGCGTATTGGCACAATCACCGATGACGGTGAGCTGATCGTGGCCGATCGCCTGCTGGCCAATGAGCCGGTGCACCTGCCCATCGCGGCACTGCTGGGCAAGCCGCCGCGCATGCGCCGCGAGGTGCGCAGTGGTGCGCCACAGGATCCCGAGCCGGCGCGTGAGCTCAAGGAAATTAATCTGCGCGAAGCGCTCTATCGGGTGTTGCGTCTTCCGGCTGTGGCAGACAAGACCTTCTTGATTACGATCGGTGATCGCAGCGTTGGTGGGCAGATCAGTCGCGATCAGTTTGTCGGACCCTGGCAGGTGCCGGTCGCCGACGTGGCGGTAACCATCGCGGACTACACGAATTTCAGTGGCGAAGCCATGGCGATAGGTGAGCGCACGCCGGTGGCGTTGCTCGATGCCGCCGCGGCCGCGCGGCTCGCCGTGGCGGAAGTCGTGACCAACATGCTCGCGGCCGACATCAGCGATCTGAGCCAGATACGCCTGTCTGCCAACTGGATGGCCGCGTGCGGCGAACCGGGAGAGGATGCCGCGCTCTATGCCGCGGTGCGGGCGGTGGGCGAAGAGTTCTGCCCGGCACTGGGACTGGCCATTCCAGTCGGCAAGGACTCGCTCTCGATGAAGACCAGCTGGCAGGTGGAGGGTGAAGCGCATTCCGTGGTGGCACCGCTGTCGCTGGTGATTTCAGCGTTTGCCCCGGTAGTTGATGTGCGGCGCACGCTGACCCCATTGCTGGCACTCGATCAGGGCGCGACTACCCTGCTGCTCATTGATCTGGGCGAGGGTCGCAATCACCTGGGTGCCTCGGCGCTGGCCCAGGTGTACAGCCTGCAGGGTGGGGCGGGCGCCGACATGAACAACCCGCAGCTGCTGCGTCGCTGTGCCGCAGCCGTGAACGCGTTGCGTGCCCGCGATCTGCTGCTCGCCTATCACGACCGTTCGGATGGCGGACTCGCCATCACCCTGGCCGAGATGGCTTTTGCCAGTCATTGCGGCCTGGAAATTTCACTCGACCCGGCGCGTGGCCCGGCCCATGCGCAGCTGTTCAGCGAGGAATGCGGCGTGGTGCTGCAGGTCGCAACGGCACGCCTGCACGAAGTGTGGCAGGAGTTGATCGCGCAGCAACTCCAGGATTGCAGCCGCGTCATTGGCCGGCCGATCGCGGACATGCGCCTGCGTATCGCGGTCGGCGAGGCTATCCTGGACGAACCCTGGGCGGAACTGCGACGCGCCTGGTCCGAGATGTCATGGCAGATGCGCCGACTGCGCGATGACCCGGAATGCGCCGACGAGGAGCATGCGGCGGCGCTGGATGCCGCCGCGCCTGGTCTGCGCTGGCAGCTGGAGTTCGATCCACAGGAAGACGTGGCGGCGCCCTATGTCGCCACCGGGGTGCGGCCGGCCATCGCCGTGCTCAGGGAACAGGGCGTCAACAGCCAGGTCGAGATGGCCGCAGCGCTGGAGCGCGCCGGCTTCGAGCCACACGATGTGCATATGAGTGATCTGCTCAGCGGCGCCCGCACGCTGGCGCCATTTCATGGCCTGGTAGCCTGCGGCGGCTTTTCCTACGGCGATGTGCTCGGTGCCGGCGGTGGCTGGGCGCAATCGATTCTGTTTCACCGACCCACGCGCCAGGCCTTCGCCGACTTCTTTGCGCGCAGCGATCGCTTCACGCTCGGCGTCTGCAACGGCTGCCAGATGCTGGCACTGCTGCGCGAGCTGATTCCCGGCGCCGGACATTGGCCGCGATTCCTGCGCAATCGTAGCGAGCAGTTTGAAGCGCGGCTGAGCCTGGTGGAAATACTCGATTCGCCTTCCGTGCTGTTGGCTGGAATGAAAGGCTCCGTGCTGCCGGTGGCGGTCGCGCATGGCGAGGGCCGGGCGGTGTTCGCCGATGAGCTTGATCAGCAGCACTGTGCGCAGCAGCGTCTGATCGCTTTCCGCCACAGCGATGCGCGTGGCAATGCGGCCAGGCAGTATCCGGCCAACCCCAACGGTACGCCCGCCGGCATCGCTGCACTCACCACGCCAGATGGGCGCGTCACCATCATGATGCCGCACCCCGAGCGCGTCTGTCGCACGGTGCAGAATTCCTGGTACCCACCGCAGGCCGGCACGGACAGCGGCTGGATGCGCTTGTTTCGCAATGCGCGCGTGTGGGTGGCGGGGTCCTGAAATGCGCCGATGTTTCAGTGCCTGAATAGCTTGTCCTGTTTGCTACAGGCGTCCGCGCTCGAAGCGTGCCAAAAACCCGGTGCCCACGGTAGTCACAAACACCACGACCACCAGCAGCAGAAACACGGCATCGACGCCGTGGGTCTGCTTCAGCCAGCCGATCACCGGCTCCTGAACGATCGGGCCGATCGAGCCCAGGCCGTTGATGATGCCGGCTGCGAGCGCGGCCTGGCGGCGGTTCCCGGCATCCATGGCGCAGGCGCCCGAGAGCAGTGAATCAGGGCCCATGGCGGCAAAGCCAATCAGGCTCAGCAGCAATATGAAGATCACGACCGATGAAAGGCCAAATACCCACATCAATGAGGTGCAGGCCAGGCAGCCGAGTGACATGCAGAAAATCACTGGCGTACGGCGCGCACCAGGCAGACGATCCGACCAGACTCCGGCGGCAATGACGCCGAGAAATCCGATCCAGTCGAAGGCGGCGGACCAGTAGCCGGCAACCGAGGTGGACATGCCAAACTGCTCGTTGAGTATCAGCGCCGACCAGCTGTCGAGCGCGTAGCGCAGGAATTTGAAACCGAAGTAGATGAGTCCCATGGCGACGATCGAGCTCACCCAACCGTTCGGCAGCGGAGCTTCAGCGACGACGCTGTTGCCGGTTGCGGCCGCACGAGCCGCGCTCATGGGGGGCGGCACATCGGGTTCGGCCTCGTCCTGCAGCGAGAGGCCAACCGACTGTGGCCGTTCACGTGCCCAGAAGATAAAGAGTGCAGTGATGGCGAACATCAGGATGCTCGCGCCGTAGTACGACCAGGCCATGCCCAGCCAGCCGAGCATGAAGGCTGCGAGCCCCTTGCCGACGATGGCGCCCGCCTGGTAGCAGCTGCCCCAGATGCTGAACAACGTGCCGCGCTCCGAGCGGTGGGTCCAGTTG
>JBAVRE010000213.1:0-7726 GCA_049694695.1 Steroidobacteraceae bacterium
CATGGATGGGTTCATGGCGATCCCGAAAATCAGAACTCCCGACGCCAGACACGCCAGCGCCTGCGCCTCAGCGTCTCGATCTCAGTATTTATCCGTCTTCTTGATCTGCGCAACCTGCCGCTTGAGCCGGATCCACTCCGACAGGCGGCGAAGATCGGAATTCTGCTGCGCACCGCCAGCCGGCCGCACGCTGGGAAAGGTATCGTAGGGGTTATAGCCGCCCGCCACCGGCGCGGACGGATGCTCCTCGAGACTCAGCTCGAAGCTGCCGGTCGCGGCAATCGTCCGGCCTGACATTGAATTCCTGCGTATCGGCATGGTCCCTGCAATTTCCTGGCGCTGATCATCTATACGATGTCCGGCGGCGATTTATCCAGCAACGCCTGCGCGCGCAGCAAACCCACCACCGTCTTGCCATCAACCAGCTCGCCACTCAGGGCGCGCCGGCAGGCCTCAGCAATTGGAACCCAGTGAATCTCGATTAATTCTGCGGCCTCGTGCGCCATTTTGGCGGGTCGGAGCGAGCGGGCCATGAACAGGTGCACAGTTTCGGTAAAAACTCCCGGCGAGGTGACATAAGCACCCATGGCATGCCAGTCACTGGCCTCGCAACCCGCCTCTTCAATGAGTTCGCGCCTTGCGGTTTCCTGTGGCGGTTCGCCGGGCTCGAGCTTGCCGGCCGGCAATTCCCAGATCCAGCCACCGTAAGCGTGGCGAAACTGCCGGATCAGGCACACGCGGCCCTGCTCATCGAGCGCGACAATGGCCGCGCCGCCGGGGTGGTGAACGATCTCCAGATCAACCACGTGGCCGTTGGGCAGGCGCACGGTTTCAACGTTCAGCGTGATGACGCGCCCGCTGAACACCGGCTTGAGTTTTTCTATGCTCACATTGAAGTCAGTGGCTGCTGACCTGATCGACATCCGTCTGGCCGCTCAGGCGTCGGCGCACGAACGACCAGCACATGCCGATGCCGAGTATCAGGCCAGTGGCCAGCACGACAATCCAGGCCGCTGCCGTGCCGCTGCTCAGATGCAGCCAGCCATTTTGCACCGCCAGCCAGATCAGCGCGGCGAACAGCGCCATCAACAGGGTGACGCCGAACATGCCGAGTGAACGGCGCGTGGCCGTGACATAGATCACCCAGCCGATCGCCAGTGCGATGCCAGCCACCACCTGCAGCGCGCTGAGGTGCGGAAAATCACGGGCCACCCAGTGGTAATAGGAATGGCCGCTGGGGTTGAAGGTTGACAGCACCAGGGCCAGTGCCGCCGCGATACGCGCGAGTACACCGCTCGCGCCCATGGTAGTTGTGGTGCTCATGAGCGCATGTTTCACCATTTACCGCCCGGGCTGCAAGGGGTGGCCCGACGGCCAGACCGGTTGCTGCCCGTTGTGCGCCCCGCTGGTCACGGGGTGAACACAATATTTTCCGGCGGCGCGGACCTCGGGTCATATTGCAGCAGCTCGCCGTTGCTGATCGAACTGCCGGTCAGCGCCAGGATGAAGGCCCAGTGGCTGACCAACAGCGTCGTCGCGCTATCCTCGCTCGCCGCCATGTGGGCGCGGAACACATCCGCACGCGCGATCGTCTGTGGCAGTGATTCCACACCCTCGTGCCACCAGCGCGCGGGCAGATGCGCGAAATCGTGGTGTGGAAAGCGGCTGGCGAGCAGATCGGGCGGGCTGCCGATATCGCACACAAACGCGGTCCGTTCACGAACCTCATGCCTGATCTCGGCCGGCACCCTGTGAATCGCCAGGATCGGCTGCGCAGTCTGCAGGGTTCGTGTGTAGGGCGAGATGATGATCCGCGTCAGTGCGGCATCCGCCAGCTGCATGGCTGCCGCCGCGGCCTGCTCGGCCCCGAGTGGCGTCAATTCCGGATCTTCGATCCCCGGGTCTACACGGGTTGCGCTGAAATGCAGGTTGAAATAGCTTTGCCCGTGACGCAGCAGGTACATTACGAAGTTTCCTCAGTCTGGGGGTGTGCGGGCTTCCTGCACACTGCTATAGCCCGGCAGGCCCAATGCCTTATATATTCTCACAGTGGCGACCGTCGATCCTTTCAGTGCCCTGAACACCCCGCAGAAGCGGGCGGCCACCTTTGGCGAGAACCTGCCCGAGGGCAAGGGCGTGCGCGCCGGCCCGCTGCTGGTGGTGGCCGGTGCCGGCACCGGCAAGACCAGCACCGTCGCCCATCGTGTGGCGCACCTGGCCATGCATGGTGTCGACCCGTCGCGCATCCTGCTGCTCACCTTTACGCGCCGCGCGGCGGCCGAGATGCGCCGGCGTGCGCACGACGTGCTGCGCCAGGCCCTCGACGACACGCTGGGCAACAAGGCGCAGACCATGCTGCAGCGCCTGTCGTGGGCCGGCACCTTTCATTCGATCGGCAACCGCCTGCTGCGCCACTATGGGCGGCATCTGAAGCTCGAGCCGGGCTTCACCGTCATCGATCGGGGCGATTCGGCCGATCTGTTTGACAACCTGCGCCAGGAACTGGGCTATACCGAGCAGTACCAGCGTTTTCCGCGCAAAGACACGTGTCTGGCAATCTATTCCTGGCGCGTCAATACCCAGAAAAGCCTGCACGAGACGCTCGAGCAGCAGTTTTCCTGGTGCCTGGGCTGGGAACAGGAGATCGCCAAGCTGTGCCGCGCCTATGTCGAGCGCAAACAGCGCTACGGCCTGCTCGACTACGACGATCTGCTGCTCTACTGGCACGCCATGATGAGCGAGCCGCGCCTGGCGCAGCAGGTGGGCGCGAATTTCGATCATGTGCTGGTCGATGAATACCAGGACACCAATCGGCTGCAGGGCGAAATCCTGCGCGGCCTGCGGCCCGACGGCTCCGGCATCACCGTGGTCGGCGATGATGCGCAGTCGATCTATTCGTTTCGCGGCGCGGCGGTGGAAAATATCCTCGGCTTTCCCGATCTGTACCAGCCGCGCGCCGAAGTCGTGACCCTGGCGCAGAATTATCGCGCCACGCAGCCCTTGCTCGATTTGGCCAACGCGCTGATGAGCGACGCGCCGCGCCAGCATCGCAAGCACCTGTTGTCAGTGCGCGGCCACGGCAGCAAGCCCCACTATGTGACCGCCGACGAGCTGCAGTCACAGGCCGAATATGTGTGCGGGCAGGTGCTCAAGCGGCGTGAGGCCGGGGTATTGCTGCGCAAGCAGGCGGTGCTGTTTCGCAACGCCAGCGCCAGTGACCTGCTCGAAGTCGAGTTGCTGCGCCGGCGCATTCCGTTCGTGAAATACGGCGGGCTCAAGTTCCTCGAGGCCGCGCACGTCAAGGACATGCTCGCGCTCTTGCGCTGGGCCGACAATCCACGCAACTCGCTGGCGGCGTTTCGCGTGCTGCAGCTGTTGCCGGGCATGGGCCCGGCCAACGCCCAGCGCATCATCACCGAACTCGAGGCGCGCGCCGGCAGTTTCGGGCTCTTGGCCGAGATACAGAGGCCCGCCGCCGCACTGCAGGATTTGCCCAAGCTGGCCAAGCTGCTCGCCACCCTGGCCGAACCCCAGAAGCCCTGGCCCGGCCAGGTGAAGCTGGCGCGCGATTGGTACCAGCCGCACATGGAGCGTCAGTACGAGCAGACGCACACGCGGCTGGGCGACCTGGACCAGCTCGAGCAGCTCTCGAGTCAATACCCCTCGCGCGAACGGTTCATCACCGAGTTGGCGCTCGATCCGCCCAATGGCGCCGGCGATCTGGCCGGCAAGCCATTGCACGACGAGGATTACCTGGTGCTCTCGACGGTGCACTCCGCCAAGGGCATGGAATGGGACACGGTGTACGTGCTCAACGTGGTCGATGGCAGTTTTCCGTCGGAATTTTCCACCGGTCGCAACGAGCTGATCGATGAAGAGCGCCGCCTGCTGTATGTCGCCATGACCCGGGCGCGCAACGAGCTGTACCTGTGTGCGCCGCTGAAGTTTCCGCTGACCCAGCAGCCGCGCACCGGCGATGCGCATGTGTATGGAGCGCGCAGCCGCTTCGTGACCGACAAGGTGCTCAAGTGCTGCGAACAGAGCGCTTTCCAGAGCTCGAACAGTCCAGAGAGCACCCTGAACGAGGCCCGCGCCGAGTCGGTCGATATCGGCGCGCGACTCAAGGACATGTGGTAACGACCAGGAGTGCGCTATGAATGCCGATAAGAGGATTGCTGCGGGCTTGCTGGCGGTGCTGGTGCTGTGCCTGGGCGGCTTGCGACCGGTTGCTGCCGCTGCCGATGCACTCGACCTGCTCAGCTCCAAAGATGCCGCCTCGGGCCTGCGCGCCGCGCTTGGCCAGGGTATTGACGCTGCCGTGGCGCATCTGGGGGTAACGGATGGCTTCCTCAAGAACCCCAAGGTCACCATTCCGCTGCCGCCAGCGCTGCAAAAAGCCGAGCGCGGACTGCGCCTGCTGGGCCGGGGTGATGACGCCGAGGCGCTCAAGCTGGCGATGAATCACGCCGCTGAAGCGGCCGTGGCCGAGGCCAGGCCGGTGCTCAGGCAGGCGCTCAAGAGCATGACACTGCAGGATGCCAAGGGCATTCTCGGCGGCGGCGATGATGCCGGTACGCAGTACTTCCAGCGCACCACCGCCACATCGCTGACGGCGCGATTCAAGCCGATCGTCGCAAGTGCGACTGCGAAACTCAAGATCGCCGCGCTCTACGATCAATACGCCGGCAAGGCGGCCGCCCTGGGCCTGGTCAGGAACGAAGACACCAAACTGGACGACTACGTGACCGCCAAAGCGCTCGCCGGCCTGTACACCGTCATGGCCGACGAGGAACGCGCGATCCGTAAAGACCCGTTGGGGCAGGCGAGCTCGCTGATCAAGAAAGTGTTCGGCGCCGTGAAGCAGTAGCGCGCCCGCGCGCCGCTACGGCTCCAGGTAGGCGTAGCCGTCCAGCTCCTGCTCGTAGAAGCGCTTGAGCGCCTGGCTCTCGGCCACCGACATGCGCCCATCGCGCACCGCGCGCTCGCAATCACGTGCCAGCGCCGGCGCCAGCTCGGCGACATCGTACTCCATGTATTCGAGCACTTTGTTGGCGGTGTCGCCCTTGACGACTTCTTCGATCCACCAGCCGCCCTCGTCGTGCAGGCGGATGTGCACCACGTGGGTGTCGCCAAACAGGTTGTGCAGATCACCGAGCGTTTCCTGATAGGCGCCGACCAGGAAAGCGGCCAGGTAATAGTCCTCGCCGGCGACCAGTTCATGCAGCTCGAGCGTGCGCTTGGTGTCGCGCGCACTCACGAAGCGATCGATGCGCCCGTCGGAATCGCAGGTGATATCGGCCAGCACGCCATTGCGGGTCGGCCGCTCGTTGAGGCGATGGATGGGCATGATCGGGAATTGCTGGTCGATGGCCCAGCTGTCCGGGAGCGACTGGAAAATGGAAAAATTGCAGAAGTAGATATCCGAGAGCACATTCTCCAGGTCTGCCAGCTCCTCAGGCGTTTCGCCGAGCTTGCGGCAGCAGTCACGGATGCGCGCGCACGAGGCCCAGTACAGGCGCTCAGCAAGGCCGCGGTGGGCCAGCGACAGCAACCCGAGGTTGAACATCTGCAGGGCCTGCTCGCGTGCGGTCTGCGCATCGTGGTAGCACTCCACCAGGCGCCGCTCGTCGATCATGCGCCAGGCATCGAACAGGTCGCGCACCGGCTGTGGCAGAGCGCCGCCCGGCGCGGCAGCCTCTTCGGCATCGACGTGAAAGCGATCGAGCCGCGAACTGCCCAGGGTGTTGAAGATCAGCACGCTGTGATGGGCGGCGATGGCGCGCCCCGATTCGCTGATGATCATCGGGTGCGGGATGCCGCGCGAATTGCAGACCGCTGCAACGCGATAGACCACGTCGTTGGCGTATTCGTTGAGGGTGTAGTTCATCGACGAGGCGAAGTTGGTGCCGGTGCCGTCGTAGTCGATGCCGAGCCCGCCGCCGACATCGATGTATTCGAGCCCGGCGCCCATCAGTTTCAGCTCGGCATAGACATGGGCGAGCTCGTTGATGGCTTCCTTGACGCGGCGGATGTCCTGCAGCTGGCTGCCGGGGTGACAGTGCACGAGCTGCAGGCAGTCTTCCATGCCGTGGGCACGCAGCGTGGCCAGCAGTTCGATGATTTCCGTCACGAACAGGCCAAATTTCGATTTCTCGCCGGCCGAATCGCGCCAGCGTCCCGAACCTTCGCTGGCCAGCTTGACGCGCACGCCGATACGCGGACGCACGCCGTAGGTGGTGGCGTGACGCAGGATCAGTTCGAGCTCGACGAAGTTTTCCACCACTGGAATGATGGTGCGGCCCAGCTTGGTGGCGAGAATCACCGCCTCGATGTAGCTGGAATCCTTGAAACCGTTGCAGATGATCAGCCGGTCGCTGGCCGCTTCGGTGGTCGCCATGACCGCCAGCAGCTCGGGCTTGGAGCCGACTTCCAGGCCAAAGCCGAATTCCTTGCCGTAGCGGTAAACCTCGTTGACGACCAGGCGCTGCTGATTGACCTTGATCGGGAACACGGCGGCGTAGCGGTTGCGATAGTCGTTCTCGGCGATCGCCCGGGCAAAGGCGTCGTGCAGGTGGCGCAGCCGGTGCGCCAGGATATCGGAGAAGCGCACCACCACCGGTGCGGCCAGATCGCGCGCCTGCAGGCCCGCCACCACCTCGTGCAGGTCGATTTCGCGGGCGGCGGTGGTGTCCGGGCGCACCACGACATTGCCGGCCGCATTGATCGAAAAGTAGCCCGAACCCCAGGCCGGCACGCTGTATAGCTCCAGGGCGTCATCCACGCTCCAGCCACCGTTGCCGCGCCGCGGTGGATTCTGCTGCTGATTCATGCGCTGTGCGCCTCGCTGTGACCTTAAGGCCGGGTCGGCGCGCGCACGATAGCAAATGGCGATCATAAATTCTTCGGTTACAATTGCGCTGGAGCAATCTTCAAGACATGGCCATCGAACTGTACTGGGGGAGCGGCAGCGCCTATTGCTGGCGGGTCCTGCTTGCGCTCGAGCACAAGCAGCTGCGCTACACCAGCCATCAGCTGAAATTTGACCAGCAGGAGCACAAGGCGCCACAGATGCTGGCGATGAATCCGCGCGGCCAGCTGCCGGTGCTGCGCGACGGCGATTACGTGGTATTTGAATCGGTTGCGATCCTGTATTACCTCGATCGGAAGTACCCCGAGCCGCCGATCTTCGGGCTCAGCCCGGAAGAGGCCGGGGTCATCATGCGGGTGATCTGCGAATACCAGGCTTACGCCGAGCCCAGCCTGATGCAGATCGTGCAGGAGATGCTCTACGTGCGCGAGCCGCAGCTGAACGATGACACTCACGCCGCGATGCAGCGCGTGGCCAGCGAGGCACGCACCATCGAACGCCGGCTGGCGCAGTCAGACTGGGTGGTGGGCGAGCACTTCTCGGCGACTGATATGGTCATCTACCCGGACATCCACCTGCTGCTGCGGGCGCTGGCGGTGCCCGGAGCGCATGAACTGGCGGCGCGGTTCCTGCCGCTCGAGGTGAATTATCCGGCACTGGCGCGCTGGCTCGAGCGCGTCGCGGCGCTGGCGCCGCACCTGGTGGTTGACTAGCGCCCGCATGTGGGAACCCGGACGGGGATCAGCGTCAGTATTGTGGGCGGACGTGGGCGTGCAGCGTTTATTGGCTGTGCGGGAACGCCATGAACCCATCCATGGGGGCTCCGGCGGCGACATCCTGTCGCCGACGGTCCCGCAC
>JBAVRE010000214.1:0-4233 GCA_049694695.1 Steroidobacteraceae bacterium
TCCTGGGCGCGATACAGCGCGCTGACATCGTTGGCCACGAATACCGCGAGCGCATCGCCGCGCTCGCTGCGGGCACCGCGGCGCCGGCGCATGGGCCGCAGGGTAAAATGCACCTGGCGAGAGTCGAGCGACTCCTGCAGTTCAAACTGGCGGCGGCGGCCACGCTTGATTTCCGTGATAGCGTGCGTGATGAACCCATGCAATGGGCAACGCGTACTCTTGCAGTCCGGGTGCAACAGGTTGTGCGCGCTGCTGCCGATGACACCGCTCACCGTGCCCAGCGACCAGTCTTCAACCACGCGATTGGCGCGCAGCACCTGGCCCTCGCCGCCCAGCAGGCACACCAGGGCAGCCATGGCATCGGCCGTACCCTCCCATTCGAGCTTGGCCTTCTCGATCGCCGCCTGACGCAAGTGGGCCTGTTCGAGCGCCTCGCCCAGGATCCTCGGTCCCACCCTCTTAGCGGCCAGCGCCCGGGGATTGCGTTTCTTTGCCGCAGCCATAATGGCGGTATATTGCGACGCCGGCGCGCGGATGACCAGTGGCGCGCGGCCCGATTATGCTAACCCTGCTGCCGGCGTCTGCGCGGCACTGTGCCGCGGGGGTGTCGGCGCTACAAGACAGTACGGTGCCGGGGGCGAATTCGGCTACCGTAGCGCCTGAAGTCGAGCCATCCAGTACCGCCGAGGGGAGAACGACATGTCGTTGTGGAAAGAACCTGCTGCACCTGCACCCGCCAATGTACCCAGACCCATAGCTGATGCCGCGCCCCGAGCCGTTGCGGAACGCACTCCCCCGACGCCAGCAGCCGCGCCCCGCGAACCGCAGCGCGACCTGTCGCGCGATCTGCCACGCGAATCCGTGATCGCTGCCGGCCTTGCCATAGAAGGCAAGATCCAGGGCAGCGGCCATGTGCGCATCGCCGGCACCTTCAAGGGTGATGTGCAGGTCGAGGGCAACCTGAGCATCGATACCGGCGCGAAGCACCACGGCGAAGTGCGCGCGGCCACCGTGACCGTGAGCGGCGAGCTCACCGGCAACATCAGCGCCAGACACGTCGATGTCATGCCCTCGGGCGTGATCGTGGGCGATGTCAAGGCCGACACCATCACCGTGGCTTCGGGCTCGCGCATGCGCGGGCACGTGGAGTTTGGCTGGGGCGATGCCGTCGCAACGCCGGCGCGTAGCGAGTCGACCCTCGCGCGCATCGAACCCAAGAGCAGCGGCCTGCCCTCATGATTGCAGCGCGCCCCGCCGCGCCGGGCGCGACCCGCAGCTGCCCGCACTGCCGCGCCACGGTGCTGCAGAGCGCCAATGTGTGCCCGGCCTGCCAGCATCATCTGCGTTTCAATGCGCCGAGCGCCGCCGGCGCAACCGCGGCCGCAGCGGCCGCCATCGGCTACGCCGCGCTGCAGATCGAAGGCACGGTGCGCCACAAGCAGCCGCAGGAACCGTGCGAGTTCTGCGTGGTGCTCGCCATCGCCAACGAACAGGGCGAGCAGATCTCACGCCAGGTGGTGGGTGTAGGCGTGCTGCAGCCGAGCGAGGTGCGCAGATTCAGCATCTCGGTCAACCTGGTGCCAGCGCGTGCGGCGGCGGGTACGACTGTGGCGGCTGCGGCTGCCGCTGCCGCTGCGGCGCCGGCAAAGACCCCGGTAAAGATGCCGGTCAGGGGATGAGTGCGTTTACAGCTTCAAGAGGTTTGCAGCACTCGCGCCTTGCACTGCATCAAGTGCAACTGCAGTATCAAAGGTGACCAGGCGAGCGCTGTGGTGTACTGCCAGCGCCAGCAGGTAAACATCAGTAAGCTGGCGCGGCCCGTGAATGCGAGTGGCGTCGACCAGTCGCTGGTCCAGCAGACTGACGCTGTCTGGCCAGAATTCGTGGACCGGATCGGCCGTAGCAAAGCGCAGCCGACCCATGATCTGCTGTACGGGCAGCGCGTTTGGATAGGCCGGATGCGACATGATACGCACGCAACCATTTTCGGTGATTGGCGTTGACGCCCAACCCGCGCTCGCGTGAGCGGAGTACCAGCTCATCGCATCGCGATGCAGTACATGATCGACGTCAAGCAACGCGATCAGCACATTGACGTCCAGCAGGGCTCGCATCAGTAGGCGTCGTCTTCGCGCAGCTTATTGATGAACTCATTGGTAACAACGCCGCCGCGCGAGGGAAACGGCTTGAAGCCGTACACCGCTTTCGGCTCCTGGACACTCGCCGGGCCTGCTGGCGCAACCAGTGCCTGACGCGCCAACTCGGAGAGCACCTGCCCGGCCGTCTTGTGTTCGCGGCGAGCCCGCTCCCTGGCAGCCTGGAGTACGTCGTCGGCGATATCGAGCGTGGTACGCATGCATCAGATGCTAGTGCATCAAACATCTGATGTCAAAGCTCCGGAAGCGGGGCTGCGCAGCAGCGACCGTGGGGTTTAAAGTACGCCATGCTTAGCATCAGGCCCTCAGCCGAGCGCGGCCACGCCAATCACGGCTGGCTCGATTCGTACCACAGCTTCTCCTTCGCCGACTACCAGGACCGGCGTCATATGCATTGGGGCCCGCTGCGAGTGATCAACGAGGATCGCGTACAGCCACGCGGCGGCTTTGCCACCCATTCGCATCAGGACATGGAGATCATCAGCTACGTACTGGCAGGCGAACTCGAGCACAGGGATTCGATGGGCACCGGTTCGGTCATCCGTCCCGGCGACGTGCAGCGCATGAGCGCCGGGCGCGGCGTGCAGCACAGTGAGTTCAACCCTTCGCCGACCGCGGCCGTGCATTTCCTGCAGATCTGGATCATGCCCGATGTGCACGGCATCGCTCCCGAGTATGAGCAGCGCGCTTTCGACCGCGCGGCGCGGCGCGGCCAGCTATGCCTGATCGCGTCGCCGGATGGCGCTGGCGGATCACTGCGCATACACCAGGATGCGCGCCTGTACGCCGGGTTGTTCGATGGCGGCGAGGCAGCGCAGCTGCCGCTTGACGCCGGGCGCCTGGGCTATGTGCAGGTGGCGGGCGGCAGCGTCACTATCAATGATAAGGCCTTGAACGCTGGCGACGGCGCACTGTTAAGCAATGAGCCTCAGGTGCGGATCGGGCGCGGTCAGCAGGCGGAGCTATTGGTATTTGATCTGCCGGGAGATGCCTGAGTCTGCAACTACGCCAAGCTCACCAAGGCGCTAATGCACTACCCGCGAATAGAGAATTTAGTCGGCACACAGCTCTGGGAGGCGCCAGTTACGCCGACCAGAACTGTGGACTGCTCCAAGAACTGAGCGCAATCAAGTATGCCGCGCTGCGCAAGGCAATCTGAATGATTCAGGTTGCGACGGATTGAATTGCCAGTCTCAGGCCGAGCGCGCGCAGAACCTTGGTCAGTGTTGTCAGCCCCGGGTTACCGTCCGCTGAGAGCGCGCGATATAGCGCCTCCCGGGATATGCCTGTGTCTCGCGCGAGTTGCGTCATGCCGCGTGCACGCGCCACGTCTCCGAGCGCCGCTGCCAGCAGGCGAGAATCGTCCTCACGCAATACCGCCTCAAGGTAAGCCGCAATGTCCGCTTCATCGCGCAGATACTCTGCAGCCTCGAAGCGGCGGATGCCGAGCTTGCGAGCCACTTTCGCGTTGATCGTACTCATTTTGATTTCCTCGAGCTAACTGATTTGGCGGCAGCCTTGGCCACCGACCTAAGTTCGCGGGCCATTGTCAGCGCGCGGCGTATGTCCTTCGCCTGCGTACCCTTGTCACCACCGGTCAGCATCAGCAGCACGAACTGGCCGGCTTGCATGTAGTAGGCGCGATAGCCTGGCCCGACGTCGACACGCAATTCCGAGACACCCTCACCCACTGGCCGCACATCGCCGGGGTTACCAATCGCGAGGCGGGCCAGACGCACCAGGATCGCAGTGCGAGCGGCCACGTTGTTAAGCGCGACCAACCACGCAGAAAAGTCAGCCGTCTGACGTACTTCTACCATGCCGGTCACTGTAACTTATAAGTTACGAATAGTCAATGCCAGGTACCCGGCACGATACGCAGACTGCGCCCGCTCAGCCGCGTACCACGCGCTGATCGATCGCGCCAAATACCGAGGCGCCACCAGCATCGGTCATTTCAATTCGCACCCGATCACCAAACTTCAGAAACGGCGTAATCGCCTTGCCACTGGCAATGGTCTCGAGCATGCGTGTCTCGGCCAGGCAGGAGGAACCACGGCTGCGATCCGTGTTCGAG
>JBAVRE010000215.1:0-6270 GCA_049694695.1 Steroidobacteraceae bacterium
CCTTGACCTCAACGCCCAGCAGCTGCTGGCCGGCAACGCGCAGCGCGCTCGCCTGGCCTTCGATGAAGCGCAGCTTGCCGGCCGCCTCGAGTTCGCGCACTCGCGCCACTGATGCGGGCGCGCCGCGAAACTCGGCGCGGCGGTGTATCAGGGTGAGCGCAGCGGCCTTGGGCGCGAGTTCCATGGCCCAGTCGAGCGCCGAATCGCCGCCGCCAAACACGGCCAGCCGGCGGCCGTGGTAATCGGCCGCGCTGCCCACCTTGTAGTGAATCTGCCTGCCCTCAAAGGCTTCCACACCCTCGATCGACAGGCGCCGGGGCTGAAACGAGCCTACGCCGGCGGCAATCACCACCGCGCCAGCGTCAAACACGCTGCCAACACTGGTGACGATGCGAAAGCGGCCATTTTCCTGCTTTGCCAGCTCGACGGCCTCTACACCCAGGTGCAGCTCAGCGCCGAAAGGCTTGATCTGCTGCAACAGGCGATCGACGAGTTCCTGGGCACCACAGACAGGCAGCGCCGGAATATCGTAGATGGGCTTATCGGGGTAAAGCTCAGTGCACTGGCCGCCGGGCGCTGCCAGCGAATCGAGCACATGCGCCTTGATGCCGAGCAGGCCCAGTTCAAAAACCTGGAACAGGCCGGCTGGTCCGGCCCCGACGATAAGTACTTCAACGGCGAGGGGCTCACTCAAGTCGGCTGATTCCAGAATAGCCTGGGAAGGCGCGGCGATTCTAGCGATGCCAGCCTTTGGCGGCAAACGAAAGCGGATATAATTGGGTCTGCGCGCAACACGGCGCGCAGCCGCCCACTCCCCAGCTCACCCAGGACCGATAATGACCAGCAACGCCGAACTGCAGCAACGCCGCATCGCCGCCATACCGCGCGGGGTCGCCAATTCCCTGCCCAACTATGCCGCGCGCGCCAGCAACTCCGAACTCTGGGATGTCGACGGCCGCCGCTTCATCGATTTTGCCAGCGGCATCGCCGTGCTCAACGTGGGCCACTGCCATCCTAAAGTCGTGGCCGCGGTGAACGCGCAGCTCGGCCTGCTGACGCACGCGGCGTTCCAGATCACGCCCTACGCCAACTATGTCGAGGTTGCCGAGCATCTCAATAAGCTGGCGCCCGGCCCGACGCCAAAGAAATCGATGTTGTTTTCCACCGGCGCCGAAGCGGTCGAGAACGCCGTGAAGATCGCGCGTTACCACACGCGCCGCGCGGGCGTGATCGCCTTCAGCGGCGCCTTTCACGGACGCACGCTCGCCACCATGACGCTGACCGGCAAGGTACAACCCTACAAGGCGGGCTTCGGCCCATTGCTGGCCAATGTGTATCACGTGCCCTTCCCCATGGAGTACCACGGCATCACCAGCGAGCATTCGCTGGCGGCTATCGAACAGTTGTTCAAGGCCGACGTCGACCCTGCGCAGGTGGCGGCGATCATCATCGAGCCGGTGCAGGGCGAAGGCGGTTTCTATATCGCGCCGCCCCAGTTCCTGCGAGCGCTGCGCGCACTGTGCGACAAGCATGGCATCGTGCTGATCATCGATGAAATCCAGTCGGGCTTCGCTCGTACCGGGCGCATGTTCGCGGTCGAACACGCTGGCGTCGAGCCCGATCTGATGACCGTGGCCAAGAGCATTGCCGGCGGCCTGCCGCTTTCCGCGGTCATCGGCAAAGCCGAGATCATGGACGCGCCGCCGCCCGGGGGCCTGGGCGGCACTTATGCCGGCTCGCCCCTGGCCTGCGCTGCGGCGCTGGCGGTATTTGATGTGATCGCCAGTGAAAACCTGCTGGAGCGCTCACAGCGCATCGGTGAACTGCTGCAGACCCGCCTGCGTAAGCTGCAGCAGCGCTTCCCGGTCATCGGCGAGGTGCGCGGCGTGGGCGCCATGGTGGCGATGGAACTGGTGAAGAACAACAACGCCGAGCAACCCGAGGCGGAGCTGACTCGCGCGCTGGTACTGGCGGCAGCCGCGCATGGCCTGGTGATCCTCTCTTGCGGCGTCTACAGCAACGTGATCCGCTTTCTGACGCCGCTGACGATCAGCGATGCCCTGCTGAGCGAGGGACTGGATAAACTCGAAGCGGCCCTGAGCGAGGTGACGACCAAGCGCTGATGCGGCCTGGCGTGCCTAAGGCAGGATGAGCGCGCGTCAGGCGCGGCCGGCGTTGGCGTCCGTGGGCGCGTGAAAATATTCGCTTTCCGCCGCCACCTGGCCGATGAGCCGCTGCAGCTCCGTGAGCCGCGCCTGGGCGGTGCTCAGCGGCAGGCAATCTTCACAGCGCGCATCCCCGCAGGGTTGCCGTGAATAGAGCCAGTACTGAACTGCGCCGGCCAGCAGGCCATCGGCGATATCCCACAGGTCCGCTTCTTTGTCTTTGCCGGCCAGGCGATTGCCGAGATCAACGGCCTTGGTGAAGGCCGAGTCAAAAGTGTCTGCGATTTCTTCCATGGGCGCCATTGTACCCGAGTTGCCCGGGGCTATTGGTAGCCCCGTGCCTGCAATGCGAACAGCTGGGCATAGTGCCCGCCGGCGGCGGTCAGTTCCGCGTGGCTGCCGCGCTCGATAATGCGGCCGCGATCGAGCACTGCGATCTGATCGGCCATGCGCACGGTCGAGAAGCGGTGCGAAATCAGGATGGTGATGCGGCCACGCGCCAGCTGGCGAAAGTGCTCGAACACCTCGGCCTCGGCGCGCGCATCCATCGCGGCAGTGGGCTCATCCAGCACCAGCACGTCGGCGCTGGTGCGCATGAAGGCGCGCGAGAGCGCAATCTTCTGCCACTGGCCGCCGGAAAGTTCGCGGCCGTCCTTGAACCATTTGCCCAGTTGTGTCTGGTAGCCGCGCGGCAACTGTTCGATGAACTCAGCCGCCTGGCCCTTGCCTGCCGCCGTGCGCCACAGCGCTTCATCCTCGAAGTGCGCATCATCGCCGGCGCCGACGTTTTCACCAACCTGCAGCTGATAACGCGCGAAATCCTGGAAAATGACGCCTACGCGCGCTCGCAACGCGGTCTCGTCCCATTCGCGGATATCCTGGCCTTCGAACAGTATGCGCCCTGAAGTCGGTGCATACAGGCGCGTCAGCAGCTTGATGAGGGTCGTCTTCCCGGAGCCATTCTCGCCCACCAGCGCCAGCGAACTGCCCGGCGCCAGATGCAGATCAATGTCACGCAGGGTGAGGTCGCTGGCGTCCGGATAGCTGAAGCTCACCTTCTCGAAACGAATGCCGTCGGCCGGGTCAGGGCCGCGCACCACGCGCCCCTGGGGAGCCGCGACCGGCGTATCGAGATACTCGTACAACGTCGAGAGGTAGAGGTTGTCCTCGTACATGCCGCCCACCGCTGAGAGTATCGAGGTGACCGCCGCCTGCCCCTGCCGGAACAGCATCAGGTACATGGTCATGCGCCCCAGCGTAATGCCGCCGCGCACCGCAGTGACGGCGATCCACGCGTAGGCGGCATACAGGGTCGCCGTCGCCACCAGGCTCAAGGCAAAACCCCAGCTGTCGCGCCGTATGGAGAGCGCGCGATCCTCGCGATACAGGCGCGTGAAGATGTCGCGATAGCGCCCCAGGAAGCGCGCACCCAGGCCGTAGAGGCGCACTTCCTTGGCGTGATCCTCGCGTGCCAGCACGGTCTCGAGATACATCTGCATGCGGGTCTCGGGCGAGCGCCAGCGAAACAGCCGAAACGCGTCACCGGAAAATTTCGCTTCGGCGATGAACGCCGGCACGCCGGCGAGCAGCAGCACCGCCACGGTCCAGGGCGAGAACTTGACCAGCAGCACGCCGAAACTCAGCAGCGATATGGTGTTCTGCACCAGCCCAAAGGTGCGCATTACCAGGCTCAGCGGCCGGCTCGATGCTTCGCGTCGCGCGCGCGTGAGCTTGTCGTAGAACTCCGAATCTTCAAAGTGCGCCAGGTCGAGGGTCAGCGCCTTTTCCAGGATCATGACGTTGACGCGCTGCCCAAGCTGCGCGCGCAGCAGTGCCTGGCACAACGACAGGCCACGCTGCATGCCGGCAAGTGCCGCGACCAGCAGGCCTTCCAGCAGCACCAGGCGCAGCACGCGCTGCAGATCGTGCCCCGCGGCGTTCATCGCCATGACCACCGCGTCGACGATCTGCGCGCCCACCCAGGCAATCAGCGCCGGCAGCAGTCCACCGGCAATGGTCAACAGCGCCGCGGAAACCAGTAGCGGTCGGTTGGTATCCCAGACCAGGCGCACCGCGTGGCGGCTGTAACGGAATACGCTGAAGAAGCTGCGCAGCGCCGTGCCCCGCCCGCGAGCCGGCGCGGGCGGCAAGGGGTGCGGCGGGCCGTAAGAGGCGCTTATGAGCGCACTCCCAGCGCGTGACAGATGGCGTAGGTCAGATCGGCGCGATTGAGTGTGTAGAAGTGAAACTCATCAACGCCCTCGCGCTCCAGCTCTTCCACCTGACTGATGGCGAAGGCTGCGGCAATCAGGCGGCGTGTGTCCGGGTCATGCTCCAGGCCGTGGAATCGCTCGCGCAGCCGCGGCGGCACGCTGGCGCCGCAGCGCGCAGCGAAGCGCAACATCTGCGGCAGCTGGGTGATGGGCAGAATGCCCGGCACCAGGCTGGCGCGCACGCCCGTGACCGCGCAGCGCTCACGAAAGCGCAGAAACGCTGCCGTGTCGAAGAAGAACTGGGTAATGGCACGGCTCGCGCCCGCATCGAGCTTGGCCTTCAGGCAATCGAGATCAGACTGCGCGTCCGCCGCCTCCGGATGCGTTTCCGGATAAGCAGCCACCGAGATATCGAAGTCGCCAACCTCGCGCAGACCGCGCACCAGATCGGCTGCAAAGGCGAAGCCTTCCGGGTGCGGCAAGTATCCTGCACTCCCCTGCGGCGGGTCGCCGCGCAGAGCGACGATGTGGCGCACCCCAGCGCGCCAGTAGTCGCGGGCCGTATCAAGCACGACTTCGCGGCTGGCGCCGACGCAGGTAAGATGCGGCGCTGGCGTGAGTGCGGTCTCGCCCAGCAGGCGCTTGACCACGTGATGGGTACGCTCGCGTGTTGAGCCGTCGGCGCCATAAGTGACCGAGATAAAGCGCGGCCGTAGCGGTGCGAGGTGTTCGACCGCGCGCCACAGCGTCTGCTCCATCGCCGCATCGCCGGGCGGGAAGAATTCGAAGGACACTGCAATTGGCCGTTTCACGCCGTGACCCTGGCGCCGAATGCCTCGCTCCCGCAGGCCGCAACCTGCGCCACTGCGATCAACTGCTGCCCATCCGGCAGCTCGCAGCAGCGCAGCCGGGTGAGCTGCAATCCGCTCGCCGCGACCCATTGCTGCAGGCATTGGCGCGGGTCGCCGCCGCCACAGGCTTCAATATCAGCCAGGCGCTCGACAATGAGCAGGCGACCGCTGCTGCGTAACACCCGCAGCGCTTCGCCCAGCACTGCCGTGGGACGCTCGGCCGCCGCCAGTACGCGATCCAGCGTGACCGTATCGAAATGCGCCGCGTCGAACGGCAAGGCATACATGTCGGCGCAATGAAATTCGCAGTGCGCCAGGCCGAGACCATGAACACGCGCCCGCGCCATTCGCAGCGCCGGCGCTGAGATGTCGATACCCATGGCATGACTGGCCTGGCTGCCGAGCAGTGCGAGCATGCGGCCGCTACCGGTGCCGATATCGAGCATCGCGCCACAACTGCCCGGCCCCAGCTCCTCGCGCAAGGCGGCGGCCAGACCGGCGCCTTCCTGCATGGGGGCGGCGGCATCGAGGCTGCCATCGGGCGCTGAGGGCGAGCTGGCGCTCAACACACGCAGCCGGTCCGCCAACACGACTGCGCGGCGCACCTGGTCACGTTGTATTGCCGGGTCCTCGGCATTGATATTCGCGAGCACTTCGCGCAGCCAGCTCTGCCGCGCCCCACTCGCCGGGGTGCGGTAATACACGCATTGCTGCTCACGAAAGCGGTCCAGGAACCCCGCTTCGGTCAGCAGCCGCAGGTGGCGCGAAACGCGCGGCTGGCTCTGGCCCAGCACCCGACACAGTTCACCCACGGTAAGCTCGCCATGGCTGAGCAGAGCCACCAGGCGCAAGCGGGTCGGCTCGGCCAGGCCTTTCAACGCCCGAACGGTCTCGGGTAACCGACTGCTTGCTTCCATCATGTTAAAGATATAACAAACTCTTTATATATTTGCTAATCTATTATGCAATTGCGCACCAAGAGCCCATATAGGCGTTCCCTTTAGGCTTCTGGTACCCTCCACGCCCTTTTTGCCCGTGCCC
>JBAVRE010000216.1:0-3647 GCA_049694695.1 Steroidobacteraceae bacterium
AGGTCGCGGGCCAGTGCATAGGCGGTCGCCCTTTCACTGCTGGTGTTCAACACCATGGTGTTGCCTGCGCCGCGATCATCGATCCAGCGACGCACGGCCGCCGGCAGACCTTCGCCCACGGCGCTGGCGTTACCGGTGCCCAGGGCGTGCAACTGTACCGGCATATCGAGCGTCTCACGCATGCGTCCGGCATCGTCGGCAGTGATATAGCGGGCAAACATCATCAGTGCACCGGTCGGCCCGCTAAAATCGGTGCGGCGAATCTGGTACACGGTAAAGCCCATCGGGCCACGGGCAGTGTTCAACAGGCGCTCACCGGGGGGGCGTCGGTTCATCGCCGGGTCGATGCGCATGGCGCGCCTGAGCTCGCCGAGCACGGCTTTGGGCGCTGGTGCGCTGAACTCTCTGGCACGCGGGTCGTAGTAGCCGGAATAGAGATCGGCGCCGCTGCGATCGACGATCCACACCAGGTCCGCGTGCATGGCGCTCATGGTTTCACGCGTGAAGTTGCCATCCAGAAAAGCGGGGTTGGCGCCACTCACAAAATCGGCCGCGCTGTCCCACTCGGCGTAATCGCGAGTGATGATGGCGAGCTGTCGTAGCTCGGTATTAAGGGCCTGATGGAGCTGGCGTGCCTTCAGCTCGGTAGCCGTGGCTTCGATGACCACAAAGCTGTCAGTCAGGAAGTGCGAGGCGAGCAGCAGACTGGCTCCCAGAGCCAGCAACAGGCCAATGGCGGCGGCCAGCAGTCGCCGTCGCTGGCGTCGGGCAGCAGTGCCCGCAGCTTTGGATTCATCCGCCTTGGTGCTCACTCGTCAAGTATCGACGCGCACCTGCTGTTTAGGGAGTGCATGGCCTAAGCACCGCAGGTGAACTGCGCGGCGCATCACACTCTGCGCCTGGCGCTCGGGCCGGGGCGCCGGGCGGCCACGGCCCCAGGCCTATTTTGCAGGCAGCGCCGGGCGGCTATAGGTCGCGGTGAAGCTCGCTTTGGCCAGCATGCTGGCGTTCAGGTTGAAGCCTATCAGCGCGCTGCTGCCATTGGCGGGTAGCTCGAGCCGCGCTACCTTCAACGCAAACACCGTAAATACGTAATGGTGTGGGCTGCTGCCGGGTGGCGGGCACGGTCCGCCGTAGCCCCTTTGCGAGTAGTCGTTCATACCCTGTGCCGCGCCGGCCGGGAGTGGCGCGCTGCCGCTGCCAGCGCCGCGCGGCAGTTGCGAAGCCGCTGCCGGAATATTGTAGGCCAACCAGTGCCACCAGCCGCTGCCGGTAGGCGCGTCCGGGTCGTAGACAGTAATCGCATAGGCCATGGTGCCAGCCGGAGCGCCGCTCCAGCGCAGTTCCGGTGAAACATTGCCACCACCGCAGGCCTCATAGACATAGGGTGCACTGATGGTGCTGTCGGCCGCGATATCGGGGCTGCTGAGCATGAAAGCCATGACGGTCTCCCTTAGTGGTTCGGGGCCGGGGCGCTGCGCACCGGCAATGGAACATTGCACAGTTCAATGTAACCGGCCGGCCGCAGGTACCAGTCATCGTGGCGATTGCGACGCGCGGCGACCAGCGTGGTAAAGGTCGACGAATCACTGCGCAGTACTTCAAGGCGCAGCCGCTGCGCCAACGGCAGTTCACTCGCCAGCTGCATGCTGCTGATCGTCACGCGCTGCGCCGGTTTGTCGTAGAAACCCATCGCAGCCGTGCCGCGTGGCAGGCTGGAGAGCAGTTCAATGCCCTGGCGTACGTTCCCGACCACAGTGACGTTGCGATCCAGATGGCGCGGCGCGTTGCCGATGACGGCATACAGTTCGCTGCCATTGCCACTGGCCGGATCATTGTCGCGCCCGACGCCGACCGCTCCATAGCAATGTGTCAGCCACGCCAGGCTGGTGGCGGGATCGCGTGCCGCCGCAAAGCTGTCTACGAAACCGACCTGTGGGGCGTAGCCATCGTGATCGGGCAGCAGCGTAAAGGCTGCGGCCCCCAGCGGCACGGCAAACTCCGGCGCGAGCTTCTGCATGTTATCCGGTACCCTGCGTGCGGCGTCGGGATCGCCCCACTGCGCCACGTAGTTGTCCTGCACGCGCAGTATCGACAAGCCGTCAAAGTAATGCAGGCGCACCAGGGCCTCGATGTTGGCCACGGTGCGTGGCGCCAGCGCCGGCAGCAGTTCGATGACGACGCGGCCGCCGGGCAGATCCATATAGAGTGTGTGTTCATCGTTGAGCGCGCGCCAGTCACTGGCCGGCGAGGCGGCCAGAATTTCCGCCATCGACCGGGTCGGCGCGCTGGCGCTGTCACAGATGCCGGGCGTCGTCGCCAGCAGCAGGATTATCGTGGCAGGCAACGGTCGGGATGTGCGCATGAGCAGTGGCCTCCGGACAGACGGTCGACGGCATTCTGACCCATCCGGTCGCCCGCCTGCAAAGCTGGTTTTGCTGACGGACAATTGCGCATACTCTGGGGGTTGCCGGGGAGAGTGATATGGGCACGCCGAGCGCTGCGCGACGCTGGTATTCATCGCTGTATATGCAGGTGCTGGTCGCCGTCGTGGCGGGCGTGGCAGTTGGCGCGCTGGCCCCGCAGCTGGCGATTACGCTCAAGCCGCTGGGCGACGGTTTCATCAAGCTCGTCAAGATGATCATTGCGCCGGTGATCTTCTGCACCGTAGTCAGCGGCATTGCGGGCGTCAGTGGGCCGGGGAAGCTGGGCCGAGTCGGCCTCAAGGCGCTCGGCTATTTTCTGGTGGTCGCTACGCTGGCGCTGGTGCTTGGGCTGGTGGTTGCCAATGTGGTGCAGCCCGGCGCCGGCCTCAATGCCGATCCCAGGCTGCTCGATACCAGCGCCATTGCTGCTTACCAGGGGCAGGCGCAGCGGCACGGCATTGTTGATTTTCTGCTGCATATCATTCCCGATACGGCGCTGGGTGCCCTCACCAGTGGCGAAATTCTGCAGGTGCTGTTGATCTCGGTGCTGTTCGGCTTCGGATTGATGCTGGCAGGCGAACGTGCCCGGCCGGCGGCGCGCGCCATCGATGCGATCGGCGCCGTCATCTTTCGCGTCGTCGGACTGATCATGCGCGTTGCCCCGATCGGTGCCTTTGGCGCCATGGCCTACACCATCGGCCAGTTTGGTGTTGCCAGCCTGGCGCAGCTGGGCACGCTCATGCTGTGCTTTTATCTGACCAGCCTGGTGTTTGTGTTTGGGGTGCTCGGAGCGATCGCCCGCTATAACGGCTTCTCGCTCTGGCGCCTGCTGCGCTACCTGCGCGCGGAATTGCTGCTGGTGCTCGGTACCGCTTCATCGGAAGCGGCCTTGCCGCCTTTGATGGACAAACTCGAGCACGCCGGCTGTGCACGCCCGGTGGTGGGCCTGGTGGTGCCGACCGGCTATTCCTTCAATCTGGATGGCACCAATATCTATATGACGATGGCGGCACTGTTCATTGCCCAGGCGACCAATGTGCAGCTGACGCTTGCCGATCAATGCCTGCTGTTGCTGGTGGCGGCGCTGAGTTCCAAGGGCGCCGCGGGCGTCAGTGGTTCGGGGTTCATTACCCTGGCGGCGACGCTGGCCGTTGTGCCGGCCGTGCCGGTTGCGGGCATGGCACTGATACTCGGCGTCGATCGCTTCATGAGTGAGTGCCG
>JBAVRE010000217.1:0-21910 GCA_049694695.1 Steroidobacteraceae bacterium
CCGTCACAGTGCGGGGTCAGGGTCAGCGTACTGGCGTTGCAACTCGCGCCGCTGCTCACCCGGCCGCTGAAGCTGCCGGCCTGCAGCGGTCGGCTGTCGGGCGCCGGCGCGCCAAACCAGCGCGGCCCATGCTCATCGAAATCGAGTTCGATGGCGAGCGAGTGCGGATTGGCGGCATCGAAACTGAGCTGGCGCCCCTGGCACTCGAGCCAGGTCACTTGGCGAGGATTGGATGCCTGCAGAACGCTCATGCCGTCTTCCCTGTCGAAAAATCCCGACAGCTGTCGGGCAGGTGTCGCTCTCGCGTATGTTACGCATAACCGGGTGGTCACTGCGACTGCCTTTGAGGCGCACAGCGGCCCTGGCCGCGAAGGAATTATCGTGACAGCAGCACACTCTGCGGTGACGGCCCGCTCATCAGGCCACGCGATAGCGCGATTGCTTGCCACCCGCGGACTGCTCACCGTGCTGGGCCTGCTCGCAGGCTGCACGCATCTGCACGTACCGCACCCCTCCAGCTGGCATCCGCACCTGCCCTGGCAGCGCGCGCCGGCCGCGGCTGAGGCGACCGTCAATGAGCTGGTGGTCGAAGCCGCCGCGGGCGCCGTGGCGCCGAAGCTCGAGCAGTCCTGGAATCGCAACACCCTGCGCATCAATCTGGCGGTGCTGGCGGGCGAGGGCGAACTCACTTTACGTCCCCTGCAGGGTCATGACTGGCCGATACGCATGGAATTCCTCGTGCAGCCCGGCAGCTTCGCGCACCTGGAAGTCCGCGGTGAGCAGCGCGTCATCCTGAGCGTGGCCGCCTCCGGCGGCGTGCACACGCTGGCGCTGCCGCAGGGCACCTATGCACCGGCCACCAGGGAACTGGTAATCCACTACGGCCCTTAGACCCGGTTGCACGGCGCGAGTTGCGCCACGCCTGTCGGCGTTCGCGCCACCCGCGGCGCCGTGCTAGAGTCCGGCCGGCAAAGTGATTACCACAACTGCAAACCCGGCCGGCGAACTACGCCCCAGCGCTGCGGAAATAAAATCCGTGGTCGATCGCTACCGGCGACCTTCCCATGCGCGCGCGATCTGGCAGCTTACCAATACGCTGCTGCCCTATCTGTTCGTCTGGTATCTGATGGCGCGCAGCATCAGCGTGTCGTACTGGCTGATGCTGCCGTTCGCCGTCATCGCTGCGGGCCTGCGGGTGCGCATCTTCATCTTCATGCACGATTGTGGACATGGTTCGTTCCTGCGTTCGCAGCGCGCCAACAGCATCATCGGCTGGGTCACCGGCCTGTTGACCTTCACGCCGTTCCAGCACTGGAGCTGGGAGCACGCGATGCACCATCGCACCTCGGGCAATCTCAATCGCCGCGGCCAGGGAGATATCTGGACCATGACGGTGGAGGAATATCTCGCCTCCCCGTGGTGGCGCCGTGTGGCCTATCGGTTGCTGCGCAATCCGCTGATCCTGCTGGTGATCGCGCCCACGGTGCAGTTCGTCATCCGCGAGCGCTTCCCGACATCAGGGGCGGGCCGGCGTGAACGTCGCTCCGTGCTGCTCACAGACCTTGGCCTGGTGCTGATGGCGGTGGCCCTGTGCAAGCTGATCGGCTTCAGCGCCTGGCTGCAGATCGAACTGACACTGATGTTCCTGGCGGGTGCGGCGGGCGTGTGGTTATTCTACGTGCAGCATCAGTTCGTCGACGCCTACTGGGCGCGCGATGAGCAGTGGGATTATACCGAGGCGGCGCTCAGCGGCAGTTCGTTCTACAACCTTCCCGGCATCCTGCGCTGGTTTTCCGGGAACATCGGCTTTCACCACATTCATCATCTCAGTCCGCAGATTCCCAACTACCATCTACGGCGTTGTCACAACGCGGAGCCGCGTTTCGCCAGGGTGCCGACCCTCACACTGGCCGCGAGTTTCAAGTCGGCGACCCTGCGGCTCTGGGACGAACAGCACCAGCGGCTGATCGGCTTCCGCCTGCTGGCGCAGCGATCCCGCAGACTCTGACCGGCACACGGCGTTAGTCGGGGTTCAGGCCAATGGGCATTGCAGCCAATTCAATCAGTACTGCGGTCTATGCTGGCGTCGCGCTGATGGCAATGATCGCAACGGGTCTGGGTGTCATCAGCTGGCGGCGTCGCCGCGGCTCGCTAACGCGCGCTGCCCCGCACCCGGTAGCAGCGCCTGCGGGCGACGCATGGCCGCTCACCCGCGAGGCCACCGAGCTGCAGGAAACCGCAACTGCAGCACTCGAGCGCGAGCTCCTGGCAGCGTCGCGGCAACTGTGGGCCCGCGCGCTCGACAACGCGGCGCTCGAATACACCATACCACCCGGTCACCAGCCGATACTCGACGCGGTGCGCGGCGCGCTCGCCGCCGAAACCCTGGCGGACCGCTATTTTCCACGGCGGCCGCTGCTGATGCCGCAGCTGCTCGCCGCCGTCAATGATCCGGACGCACCACCGATGAAACTGGCGTCGATCATCGCCCAGGATCCGGTGCTGACCGGCAACATCCTGCGACTGGCCAACACCGTTATTTTCAGGGTCAGCGGCGATCCCGTGGAAACCATACAACGGGCGGTGGTGGTATGCGGCACGGATGGCCTGCAGTCGCTGGCCGCGGCCGCGTTGGTGCAGCCGGTATTTCGCGGGGGCGCCGAGGCGCACAGTCAGTTTCCGGCGGCGATCTGGGAGCGCTGCATGCAGGCCTCGATCGCCGCGGAAATGTGCGCGCGCCAATGGTGCCCGCAGGATCGCCAGGCCGCGCAGCTGCTCGCGTTGCTCTCGGCGCTCGGACCACTGGTCACCTACCGCGTGGTGCAGGACCAGTACCGCCAGCATCCAGCGCTGGCACCGTCAGCCGCCGTCTATCTGAAGGCGATCGACGAGTACTCGACGCCGCTGGCCGCACGCATCGCTTCGTTGTGGCAGAGCCCGCCACGACTGGTCGCCGTGCTGCGCGGTGATCGCCAGGACAGTCCGGCTGCGGTTGCAGCACGCTGGCCGCTGGAGCGCGCCCTGCGCGCCGGCGAACTGCTGGCCACGTTGTCGCTGCTGGCGGGCGCCGAGGCGACTGTCGAGCCGACCGCCAGCGACGCCGCCGCCACGACCGCCCTTGCAGCGGGCGTGCCCGCGCCGCTGTTCACGGCGGTGTGGGTCCGACTGAGAACGGCACACTAGCCAGCGCTGCAATCCGCGCCGTCGCCGTGCCCGGCGGCAGGCGTTGCGCACTGTCTGGCAAACAGTGAACGCGACGCTCGTCACGATTCCCACTCCCCGCCAACGCAGGCTCGGCAACCGGAGCCGTGACTGCAGCGTGGCGCATTAAGTCACGTTCAGGCGTGCAAACCCTTGCCGATAGCCGCAACAGCCTGGCCGTGATTGGCAGGCCACGCCGCGCATTCCGCTTCGCTGTGACCGGGAGATCGATTCATGAAAACTCTGAGGTGGGCGATTTTCACCCTGCTGGCCGCCAGCTCATTGTCGGGGTGCGGAGGCGGCAGCGCCGCGGTGCAACCACCCGCTCCCGCCGCAGTCACCGGCGTGGACACTCCCAGGTCCGTTGCCGTCGTCACCGCGAACTGAGGTACTGACGCCATGAAAACAGGAATTCCATTGTGCGCCGCGCTGGTCGCCGCCAGCCTCTCAGGCAATGTCGCACACGCGGTAATGCCGGCGAACTCGGCCTATGCAACCGATCCGCAGAGCGAATATGTGCAGGACAGTACCTCCGATGGCATCTCGAGCCTGAACATGGTGCTGTGCGTCTTCGGGTCGATGGGTGCCGGATCCATGGTCAATGCCGGCCCCTACATCGCACTGGTCGACATGAATAAGTGCGATAACAAGCAGGCCAGCAGCGCCGCGGCCGGCGCAACCAATTTCGCGACCGCGGTACTCGACGTCACGCGCGCCTCGAATAGCGAGCCGATGATCGGCAAGGGCTGGCTGTCGATGACCGAAGGAGGTAACGCCCTGGATGTATACCTGTACCTGTCGGCTACGGAGTCACCCTCAGCGGCGCAGCCCTACGGCCTGTTCCGGCTGGATTACCTGGGCAAGAAGAATGGCGTCGTGACCTTCAATGGCTTCATCGACTCGCAGGCAAATTCAATCAGCCAGTTCGAAACCGGCAACAATTCAAACAACACCGCAATGGCGCTGGCGGCCACCTCTACTACCGCCGGTGCCGGCACCATCACTTCGATCGGCGGCCCGGCCTTCAATTTCGCCTACGATGCCAATTACTTTCGGCGCAGCGATGGCAGCGACGACCAGTGTTTCGATCGCTCCAGGGCCAATGCGCAGCGTTCCGTATGGCAGTACGGCACCTATAATTCGAGCGACGGCTCGCGGGTCGACATGCTGCACCCGGGCTTCCCAATCGTCGCCGCCTACCTGGGCAGCTCCTATTACGGCTTCGCCAACTACTGGGGCATCAACTTCCAGGGGCTGGACCTCAACTCAGTTGCGGATGCGAGCCCGATTGCCGGCCTGGCGGTGACCGATCAGCGCCCGGGCAACACCACCAGCTACACGCTCTCCAAGGTGGGCGGCAAACTCACCAGGTGGACGCAGCAGGCAACCACGCTCGACTCGCTCAACAATATTCCGTTTTCATTCGGCGGTGACCTGAGCGGACGCACCGACAATGGCGCGCTGGCCGGCTTCCAGAACTGGCAGCTGCAGTGGAGTTCCGCGGCCCAGTCGTTCAGCGTCATCGGTACGCAGCAATGCGGCAACAACGGCTGCGTCACCACCCCGATAACGCCGGTGGCGACTGTCAATGCCAATGCCTTCGACAATGAGCCGATTTCGGGCTGGGCCGATTCCTATGGCGGCAGCATCAATATCCCACCGACCGGGGCGGCGCACACGACGACTGACAGTGTCTACTACTATGTGCAGTCGAACGTGACTCCCGGTTCGGCTGCTCTGAGCCTCTACTGCCTGAGTCAGTGTCCGACCGCGGCATCATTGGCGGCATTCCAGGCGGGCAGTGCGCAGACCACGCCTTACGGCAATAACACCGGCCAGCAGTGGTTCAGCGCGCCGAGTGCCAACACGGTGAGCTACCTGTTCGACGCCGGCGGTCTGGAGGACAACTCGGGCGGCACGGCCGTGCCGCTCGTGCTGGCGCAGCCGGGCCAGTACCCCCAGGGCTCGAGGTACGCGCACAACGGCATCAACACGGGGCGGCTGTTCGACGCGCCGTTCACGAGCCTGGATTGCCCGGGCATGTCCCCGCTGGGCACGGTGTGCGAACCGGCGAATCCGGCCAGCTATTACACCTGGGTCACCGGCACGCAACAGTGGCAGCAATCGCTGTGGCTGATCAGCGGCGCCAGCGTGATTGCCTTCGATGCACCGCAGAATATTCCCTACACGGTGCCGAATGATCCGGCCTACGGCAGTTACGCCGGCGTGCCGATACTGCTGCAGTTCAATGGCTTCGGCAATCTCTACGGCATTCCCGGCAAGTGCGTGGCGCCGCTCGACAATGCGCCGGTTGAATGCAACACGCCGAATGCGCGCTACGTGCCGCTGTTCTCGATTCCCGATGGGGCCACGATGACCCTGCCGAGTCCATCGACGCCCTTGATTATCAAAGCGCTGAGTGCGGAGCTGCGCCTGAAGAACCTGGGTGCGAGCGGCACGACAGCGTGCGCCGCGATGACGCTGGCAACGGTGGCGCCGCCGACCGGCGGTGCTCATGACCCAAGCAGCAGCGCCGATGCGTTCTACATTGGTGTCAAGCCCACCGTCAGCGCTGCACCCAAGGTGATCGACGGGGTGATCCAGCCCTAACAGCCACGCTTGAACGCTGCATCGCAACGGGAGCACAATCAGCGATTGGTCTGTAGTTGGAAATCTTCACACCCGAGGGGATACTCTGATGAACAATAATCTTGTTGCAACGGGGTTTATCGCGAGTGCCGCGCTGGCCGCCAGCGCGTTGGTCGCGCAGGCGGCCGACCAACCAGCCGCCAAGGCTGCGCCGACCGACCAGCAGTTGATAGCGAGTGCCATGGCGGCAGCGCCTCCGGCCATCGGCAAGGCTGCGACCGTCGTGGCGATGGGGGCTGATGGCAAAATGCGCACGCTGCGCACCGGCACCAACCCCTTCACCTGCATGCCTGACAACCCGGAAACACCCGGCCCCGATGCGATGTGCTGGGACAAGAATTCCGAAGGCTGGATGCAGGCGTACATGGCGCATGGCACGCCGCCGGCCGGCAAAGTCGGCTTGATGTACATGCTCGCGGGCGGCACCGATGCCAGCAACACCGACCCGTATGCCGCCAAGCCGACCGCCAAGAACCACTGGATCAGGACCGGACCGCACATCATGCTGGTCGGCGCCGATGACGCTTTCTACGCTCAGTATCCAAGCAGCGCCGACCCCGATACTTCTGTGCCGTACGTCATGTGGGCGGGTACGCCGCTGCACCATCTCATGGCGCCGGTGAAGTAGGCTGATCGGACCCGGTCGCGGACAACGAAGCTGTTTGAGTCATTGCAGCCGCGACGGCGAACCGGCACTGGACAGGCGAGCCCTCCTGCAGTGAGGGCTCGGCCTGGCTGCGCGTGGGACGGCGCAGCGCAAATTCACCGCGTCATTTGTTCGGTAGTCCTGATTGCACTCGCGCTGGCTACGCCTTCGTCGCCGGCAGCAACGACGACCCAGCTGCCCCGCAGTGTGCGCCCCACTCACTACGACGTGGCGATCGTGCCCAACGCCGCGTCGCTCACGTTCAGCGGCAAGGTCGCAATCGCGATCGATGTGCTGCAGCCGACCACCAGCATCACGCTCAACGCGCTTGAACTCAGCTTCACGTCGGTTCGCCTGTCGGGCGGCCCCGGCAGCGTGTCGTTTACGGCAGCCACGGTTCAGGTCAATGAAGCCGAACAGACCGCGAAGTTCAGCTTCGGGCAGCGGCTCAGGAAAGGCAGCTATCAACTTGACGTCGACTATACCGGCAGGATCGGTACGCAACCGGTTGGACTGTTTGCAATCGACTACGACACCGCCGATGGTCAAAGGCGCGCGCTCTACACCCAGTTCGAGAATTCGGATGCGCGGCGGGTGATTCCCTGCTGGGATGAGCCCGAATTCCGGACCAGCTTCGCGCTGGCGGCGACGGTGCCGAGCGGGCAGATGGCAGTCAGCAATATGCCCGTGGCGCAGACGGCCGATCTAGGCGACGGCCGCTCGCTGGTCCGATTCCAGCCGACGCCCAGGATGTCGACCTATCTGCTGTTCTTCGGGCTTGGCGAGTTTGAGCGCGCCACGGCGTTGGTCGACGGGACCGAGCTTGGCGTGGTGACGCAAAAGCGCACCGTCGGGCAGGCGGCGTTTGCGCTGGAATCGGCTGCTGCAGTGCTGCGCGAATACAACCAGTATTTCGACACGCCCTACCCGCTGCCGAAGCTCGACAATATCGCGGCCCCCGGCAGCAGCCAGTTCTTCGGCGCGATGGAAAACTGGGGGGCGATCTTCACTTTCGAGTACGCCATCCTTCTTGATCCGTCGATTTCGACGCAGGCTGACAAACAGTCGGCGTTCGAAACTGCGGCACACGAGATGGCGCACCAATGGTTCGGCAATCTGGTCACGATGCGCTGGTGGGACGACATCTGGCTCAACGAGGGATTCGCATCGTGGATGGAAAGCCGTACCACTGCGCGCCTGCATCCCGAGTGGAATAGCGCGCTGGCTGACGTCAACGCACGCGAGGCTGCGATGAGTCGTGATTCGCTCGCGACCACGCACCCGGTCGTGCAGCATATCGAGACGGTCGATCAGGCCAGCCAGGCCTTCGACGAGATTACCTATTCAAAAGGCGAATCGGTCATCCGGATGCTGGAAGGCTACGTTGGCGACGACGCCTGGCGCGCCGGCGTGCGCCGCTACATCAAGGCGCACGCCTACGGCAGCGCCGTCTCGGACGATCTGTGGCGCGAGATGGAGGTTGCGGCCCGCCAGCCGATCACTGCCATCGCACACGCCTTCACGCTGCAGCCCGGGGTGCCGATGATCCACGTCGGGAATTCCGCCTGCACTGCGGGGCACACGACCCTGCAGCTGACGCAGAGCGAGTTCAGCACGGATCAGCCGCGAAAAAAGCCGCTGGCGTGGCGTGTGCCGGTAATCGTCCAGTCGCTTGGCAGCGCGGCTCCGGTCCGCAGGCTCGTAACCGGTGGCAAGGCCACCGTGACGCTCCCGGGTTGTGCTCCGGTGATCGTCAACGCCGGCCAGAGCGGCTATTACCGCACGCTCTACTCGCCGCAGCAGTTCGCCGGGATCGCCAGGAATTTCGTCGCGCTTGCACCGATCGATCAGCTCGGCATTCTCTCGGACAGCTGGTCGCTCGGGCGCGCCGGACTGCAGCCGGTTACGGATTTTTTTGAGCTTGCCAGCGTCACCCAGGCAAGCGCCGACCCGCAGGTATGGCGCAAGATCGCCGCCGTCTTCGATGCCACCAACGATTACTACCGCGGCTTGCCGGCCGCACAGCGACTGTTCCGCAAGTATGCGATCGCACGCCTGGCGCCGACGCTTGATCAGATCAGCTGGACCGCCCGGGACGGTGAACTGGATAGCGTGGCTATCCTGCGCAACGAGTTGATCGAAACGCTGAGTGCGCTGGGTGACGAAGCCGTTATCGCTGAAGCCCGGCGCCGTTTCGCGGCGCAGCCCCCGGACTCAGCGGCGCTCCCGGCAGCGCTGCGCAAGGTCGTCCTCGCGGTTGTTGCCCGGCATTCTGATGCAGCGACCTGGGAGCAGCTGCATGCGGCGGCGCTGGCCGAGAAAACACCGCTCATCAAGGATGAGCTCTACGCGCTGTTGGCGACGTCTGAAGACACGGCTCTGGCCGGCCGTGCCCTGGAGTTGGCGTTGACTGCTGAACCTGGCGCGACCAACAGTCCACAGATGATTTCCGCGGCGGCCAGATTGCACCCGGACCTCACGTTCGATTTTGCCCTCGCGCATCGGGCGGCAGTCACACGGCTGGTAGATGCTTCCTCACGCACGAGGTATTTCGCTATCCTCGCAAGGCGCTCGGCCGATTCCGCGATGATCGACAAGCTGAAGGCTTATGCAGCCGCCAATCTGGCCATCGGTTCACGCCGTGATGCCGACACGGCCGCCGCCGCTATTGCCGACCGCATCAAGGTACGCCGTGAGCGCTTGCCGGCGATCGATGCCTGGCTCAGGAAACAGGTTCCGGCACACCAGGCAGGCGCGTATGCGAGGCCACCGCCACTGGCGGCGCTGCGGCCTCATCAAGGTTGACCGCCGTCAGCGTCCCGCCCCACACGCAGCCGGTATCGAGCCCCAGCACGCCCTGGGCGCGGTAAAAACCCAGTGCCGACCAGTGGCCGAAAATGACGCGCGTGGCGGCGGTGGCGCGCCGCGGGACCATGAACCATGGCATCCAGGGCTCACGCGCCTCGGTCGGTGGACCTTTCTGTCTGAGATCAATGCGGCCATCGGCAGTGCAGACACGAATCCGCGTCAGCACATTGATGATGAAGCGCGCGCGCGCCTGGCCGTTCAGGGTGTCAGCCCACTGGTTGGGTTCATCGCCATACATGCTGGCGAGCAGCCTTTCCGGGTCGTGCTGCAGCGCCTGGCTCAGCTCGCCGGCCAGCAATGCCACACGCTGCGCGTGCCACTGTGGTACGACGCCGGCATGCACCAGCAGGTCATTGCGCGCCTGGTCGTAGTGGGCCAGCGGTCGAGTCAGCAGCCAGGCATACAGCGCCTCGCGATCGGGTGCGGCCAGGATATCCCCGAGCGTGTCGCTGCGCCGCTGTTGGCCACTAGGCAGCAGCGCGACGGCGAGCAGATGGAGATCGTGATTGCCGAGTACCACGATCGCATTGGCCGCGAGCTGGCGCACGCGCCGCAGCACGGCCAGTGACTGCGGGCCGCGATTGACCAGGTCGCCGGTGAACCACAGCTGATCGCGATCGGCATTGAAGCGGATCCGCGTCAACAGCTCATCGAGCTCCTGGCCGCAGCCCTGCACATCGCCTATGGCCCAGCGCGCCATTGCAGCCCGGAAGCTAGTGCAGCATGCCGGGCTTGGCGAGCCGGAAGGCGGGGATCGGGGCGTCGAAATGCGCGCCATCGTCGGCGAGCATCTGGTAGCTGCCATGCATCGAGCCGACCGGGGTCTCCAGCACCGCGCCGCTCGAATAGCGAAACCCCTGGCCGGGCTTGAGGTGCGGCTGCTCGCCGACCACGCCTTCGCCGCGCACTTCCTGGATGCGGCCATTGGCATCGGTGATGATCCAGTGGCGCGTCAGCAGCCTGGCCGGCACCTTGCCGCTGTTGCGCAGCGTGATCGTATAGGCGAATACGAAGCGCTGCTCAGCGGGCTCGGATTGATCCTCGAGGTAAGCCGTTTCCACATCGACCTTGATCTGATGCTGCGGCTCGGGCGTGGTTGTCATAGCAAGGGCCTGTTAACGCTTAGGGGATCGCTGCGACGGCGGCCAGAATCGTCCAGGACAAGGCGCGCCGAGCGCTGTGTGCTTATTGCACATGAGCGAGGTGCAACGCAGTCCTGGGCGATTCTGGCCCCGTCCCCCTTACAACGAAACCACAGCGGCTCAATTGTGACGGCCACCGCACAGATACAGGCGGTTGGGCCCCAAGAGCCGCCATGCGGCGTTGCTCGTCGTTCATTTGGAATAACCAAACTTCTCTCCTCGCGCCTTGCCTGGCGGCTCTTGGGGCGCCAACGCAGCGATCCCCTGAGCGTTAACAGGCCCTAGCGCATCCGCATGGCCAGCACGTCGCAGGGCGCGCCGTGCAGCACGGTATCTTCGGTCAGATTGACCAGGATCGACAGGCCATGGCGTTCGCGGCAGCCGAGCACGATCAGATCGGTCTTGAGCGCGCGCGCCTGGCGCAGTATTTCAGATTTGACATTGCCGCTGGCCACCAGGCAATCCTCGGCGGGCAAGCCCAGCGAGGCGCCGAGTTCAGTCAGCTGCTGGCGCGAGCGGGCGATGATCTGGTCGTCAATCTGCACCACCGGCACCAGTGCATCGCTCATCGGTTCGATCGGCACAAACTCGATCACATGCAGCAGGCGCATCCGGGCCCGCCACTGTTGAGCGAGCGCGGCGCTGCGGGCGGCGATAGCACGGCTGTCGGCGCTCAGATCGATGGCCACGAGTAGTTGCTGGTAGGCGCTCATTGCTAGGGCCTGCTAACACCTGGGCGATCGTTGCGACGGCGGCCAGAATAGTCCAGGACAAGGCGCGCCGAGCGCGGTGTGCTCATTGCACATGAGCGAGGTGCAACGCAGTCCTGGGCGATTCTGGCCCCGTCCCTGCGGGTTGGGCCCCAAAAGCCGCCATGCGGCGTTGCTCGTCGTTCATTTGGAATAACCAAACTTCTCTCCTCGCGCCTTGCCTGGCGGCTTTTGGGACCCAACGCAGCGATCGCCGAGGTGTTAGCAGGCCCTAGTGAATCACAGCTGCCGCTGCCAGCGCCAGTGCGCCGAATTTTTCGGGCGCCAGGGTCTCGGCGCGCGCGCCCGGATCGACGCCGGCGGTAGCGATCTGCTCGGCGCTGAGCAGCGCGGCAAGCGCATTGCGCAACGTCTTGCGACGCTGGCCGAAGGCCGCGCTGACCACTGCGCCGTAGTGCGGCTCGGCGGCCCAGAGCGGCGGGGCGGCCCGTACCTCGAGGCGCACCACCGCCGAGTGCACCTGCGGCGCAGGTCTGAAGGCCCCGGGGCCGATATCCAGCAGTTTGTACGCCTGCACCCTGGGCGCCAGCATAACGCCCAGGCGCCCATACTGGCGTGAGCCGGGTAGCGCGACGATGCGATCGACCACCTCTTTCTGCAGCATGAAATGCATGTCGGCCACATGCTCCGCCGCGCCCAGCAGATGAAACAGCAGCGGCGTGGAGATGTTGTAGGGCAGGTTGCCGATCAGGCGCAGGCGCTGGCCCCGTTCGCGCGCCAGTGCGCCGTAGTCAAATTCCAGCGCGTCGCCCTCATGCACCCGCAGGCCGGGCGTTGCTGCGAAATCTCGGCGCAACGCCGCCACCAGATCGCGGTCAATTTCGATGACATCCAGGGCGCCGGCCGCGGCCAGCAAGGGCCGCGTCAGTGCACCCTGGCCCGGGCCGATTTCCACCAGCGCATCGCCCGGGCGCGGTGCGATAGCTGCCACGATGCGCTCGATCGCCAGCGGGTCATGCAGAAAATGCTGGCCGAAGCGCCTGCGCGCACGCATCAGCGACGCCGAGCGGCGAGCTGCACGGCCAGCGCTATGGCGGCCAGCAGGCTGCCAGCCTCGGCGCGGCCGCTGCCCGCCAGATCAAGCGCGGTGCCGTGATCGACCGAGGTGCGCACGATCGGCAGGCCGAGCGTGACATTTACAGCAGCACCAAAGCCGCCGGCCTTGAGCACCGGCAGACCCTGGTCGTGGTACATGGCGAGCACCACATCGTAGGCGGCGCGGTAACGCGGCACGAACAGGGTATCGGCGGCAAACGGTCCGTGTACGTCGATGCCCTCAACCCGTGCACGCTGCAGTGCCGGTTCGATGATGTCGCGTTCTTCGTGACCCAGGTGGCCGCTCTCGCCGGCGTGCGGATTCAGGCCGCAGACTGCGATGCGCGGCCGGGCAATGCCCCACAGTGACTGCAGCTCGCGATGCAGTATCGTCAGAACGTTGCACAGCCCGTCGATGCTCAGGGCGTCGGCCACGGCGCGCAGCGGCAGATGCGTGGTCGCCAGCGCGACCTTGAGATCGCCATCGGTCAGCAGCATGAGCGCTTGCGCCGCCCCACACTTTGCGGCGATGTATTCCGTATGGCCGCTGAAGGGCACTCCGGCATCATTGATGACGCTCTTCTGCACCGGTGCCGTCACCATAGCGGCGAATTCGCGCTGCAGGCAGCCCGTCACAGCGCGATCGATCAGTGCCAGCACCTGGTGCGCATTGCGGGCATCGAGCCGGCCCGCAATGGCCGGTACCGCCAGCGGTATGTGCAACACGCTCAACGCGCCTGCTGCGCACTCGACCGGCTCACCGGCGCGATAGTCGCTCAGCCTGCATTGCACCTTCAGTTGGCGCGCGCGCGCCGCCAGTGCTTCGCGATCAGCCAGGCAGACGAGCGGATAGTCGCGGGCCTGGTGCGCACTCGCCAGGCACAGGTCGGGGCCGATTCCTGCGCTCTCCCCGCACGTGAGCGCGATGGGTGCCGTGGCGTTCAGAGTCGCAGTTCGACGTAGGCCTCGTCGCGCAACTGCTGCAGCCAGACGTCGGTGGCCTCATCGACGCGGCTCTCGCGCAGCTGCATGTAGGCCTGCTCGCGCTCGGCGGTCGCCGTGTTGTCAAAATCGCGCCGCCCAAGCACCTGCACGATGTGCCAGCCAAACTGTGTTCGAAACGGTTCGCTGATCTCATTGTCCTGGAGCCCGGCCGCAACCTTTGCGAATTCGGGTACGAAGGTGTCGAGCGTGGTCCAGCCCAGATCACCACCTTCGACCGCTGAACCCGGGTCGGCGGAGCTGGCCTTGGCCAGCAGCGCGAAGTCTGCGCCCGCCAGAATCTGCGCGCGCATCTCGCTCAGCTTCTGCCTGACGGTGGCATCGTCCTGCACTTCATTGGTGGAGAGCAGGATGTGGCGCAGGTGCGTCTGTTTGACGATCTGGGTAGCGCTAGTGCCGAGGCGCATTTCATTGAGCCGTACCACGTGAAAGCCGCTGCCGGTCTGCAGCACGCCGCTCACCTGACCGGCCTGCATGCGCGGCACCACCTCGGCCAGAAAGGTCGGCAGCGCCGGACCCTTGAGCCAGCCAAGCGCGCCGCCTTCGAGCGCCGTCTGGCTGTCGGAGAAACTGATCGCCAGCTGGTTGAAGGCCTCGCCCTTGCTGGCCCGCTGCGCGATGTCATCGGCTTTGGCGCGCGCACTGGCCAGTTGCGCCGGGGTCGCATCCTGTGCCACGGCGATCAGGATGTGCGAGACGTTGTATTCATTGGCTGCCGTGGCGGTGTTCTTCTGGCGCTCGATGTACTGATCAAGCTCACGCGGCGAGATCGCAATGCGCTGCACGACATCGCGCGAGCGCAGCATCTGCCGCTGGATCTCGCGCCGCAGGTTGGCGCGATAGTCGGCGTACACCAGCCCTTCGGCGCTGAGCATCTCCGGCAGCTTGTCGAAGGCCACCTTGTTGCGCTTGGCGATATCCTCCAGCGCAGCGTTGACCTGTTCGTCGGAAACGATGATGCCCGCTTTGTCGGCGCGCTGCGCCTGAATGGTCTCCACCACCAGGCGCTCCAGCACCTGCTCACGCACCACCTTGTCGTCGGGCAGTTGCACCTTCTGGGCGCGCAGGCGCTGCGTGACTTCATTCACCTGGCTGCCAAGTTCACTCTCGAGCACTACGCCATCGTTGACCACGGCCACGACCCGATCGAGCAGCTCACCGCGGCTGGCCGTGGCACGGGTAACGACGGCCTCGGCAGCGAGGGCGTTGGCAGCGCCCAGGACAAATATCAGGGGCAGGGCGGCGCGGACTGGGAAATTCATAATTTCTTTAGTGCTCAACGGTTTGTAGTGGTCGGGGAGTATCCCTGAATCGCCCCCTGCAGGAAAGAGTCAGCCCCGGATCCGACACTGGAAAGCCCCTTGAGTTCCAGTTGCAGGTACCAGCCGGTGTCGCGTGAACCATCACGGTTGCTGACTGAATTGCGCGCCACGAGCCGCAATCCCCAGCAATTTCCGCGGAATTGAAAGCCGGCAAAGCTGTCGATCGAACGCTGGTCCCTGAAGGAGTAGACGTTGCGGCCGTAGAGATCCCAGCGCCGCGCCACCGGCCAGGCCACCGAGACGTCGGTCTGTTCGGCGTTGCCGCGGGTGTAGCGGTATCCCAGATTGACGACCCGGTCGCTGGCGGCGCCCGGTGGGTTGGGCGGGCGATATTGCAGGCTCAGCTGTGACTTTTCGGTTTGTGCAAGAGTCGGGTTCCAGGCGACATCGTAGCGCAGGTTCCAGTTGCGATAAGCGGTCAATTCGAGGGCGGCGATCAGATCGGAGCGTCGGCGGGTGTCCAGGCTCTCATCCAGGAGCGTGACGCGCGGCTGTGAAAAGTGCGTGGTCTGGCCGATCGTGGCACTCAGGAAGCGTCGCCCGCTGTCGGCCTGCAGCAGGCGGGCGGTTAGGCCGAGCGTCAGGTCATTGGCATCGCCGATCCGATCGAGACCTACAAAGCGGTTGGCGCGAAGCAGCGAAACCAGGTTCGGATCCGGGAGGCCGGAATCGAACAGTGGCAGCCCGCGCTGGTCGCGGAAAGGTACATAAACGTAATACAGACGCGGTTCGAGCGTGATGAGGCGTGTGGCGCCGCGCCCCGAGCGACGCTCGAGCCGCAGTGCAGTATCCAGCGTAATGACCGGCAGCGAGCGATTCGGGCTGACATCGCCGGCCGAGCCGTCGGCCAGCTGATAGGCGTTCAGCCGATAGCTGGTGAGATCCCATCCTGCGCTGGGCCGAAAATAGTAGCCCGGCCGCACGAAAGCGAAGCTCATGCCCGGCTGTACATGAGCGCGCCAGCCACGTACCGAATCGCGGCGCTGAAAATCGACCAGCTCGGAATCGAGAAAGCTGCCAATTCCCGCGCTACCCAGCCAGCGCGCACTGGCCGTCAGGCGCGGCAACTGCGCGTAGGGGCGATCCTGCTGTGTCAGGCAGGCCCCCGACGCCGGGTCGGGCGGCAGTGGGCAACCAGGCAGCAGCGTCTGAAACTGCAGCACCTGTGCACCCAGACGCCATATGTCATCGCGAAACCCGAGCTGCAGATCACGGCGCAGGAAGGTCGTGCTGGTGGCCTGCGGGCCATTGCCGAAATCTTCGAAATAATGCGAGTCGCTGACGTTTTCAGCGTGTAACAGTGCGCGCCACTCCTGGGGCAGTTGCGCGGACATCTTGACGCGCTCCCACGCGCGATCCTTGCGTTCCAGTTTGTCGACCGGACGATAGTTGTGATCGTCCGGCAGGTAGTTGAGCATCAGCGTGCCGCTGTAGGAGGGTTGCAACAGGCGGTACTCGCTGCCCAGCTCGACTCCGCGGCGGGTCATGATCCGCGGCGTCAGGGTCAGATCCTGGTTGGGGGCGATATTCCAGTACCACGGCACCGCCAGCGTGGCGCCGCTGGTTCCTGAGCTGCCGAAGGTCGGAAACAGAAAACCACTCTGGCGCGCACTGCTGAGTGGAAAGGAAATCCACGGCAGATAGACCAGCGTGACACCCTTGAATTTCACCCGCGTGCCACGACCGACGCCACGCAGCGACCTGGTATCCAGCGTAATGCGCTGCGCGCGCAACTCCCAGTCCGCCTTTCCCGGCGGGCAGGTCGTATACATTACGTTACGGAGTTCAATCAGATCAGGGCCGCGCATCGCGATAGTGTCGGCCTGGCCGCGGCCAGGGTGTTGCAGCATTTCAAATTGCGCGTGGGTGAACGCAGCGTTGCCAGCCGCATAATTGCCGGCGTCGCCCTGCAGGTGCAGATTTCTGTCGGTATAGCTCACCGCGCCGGTCAAACGGTAATCGTCGGTCGCGGCGTTGTAGCGCAGGTGCCGGCCGCGCAGCTCGCGGGCGCCGACGCTGAAAGTCACCTCGCCACCCAGATCGAAATTGCCGTCGGCGTCGGTGTCCAGAAAAGCGTCGGGGCCGTCGGCTGAAAATCTGATTCCATCGGTCAATGACGGCAGTGCCGGCAGTGCTGGTGGCGTAAGCAGTGCCGCGGTAGCGGGCAGTGGCGCGGCGCCGCCAGCTGCGCTGTCGGTCGGCAGCAGGGTGGTGCACGCGGGTGTTGCCGCCTGCAGTGCGGTGGCCAGCACCGGTGACAGCAGGACAAGGCTCAACAGGGCAGCGCAGCGCGGTGGGGCAATCATCTCGCCGGTCATTATAATGATTGCCGGAATCTCTACACGACAGGCGGACCATGAGCGTTGGTGATGCACGCATCGAGGACATGCGCGACTGGCTCGGCACCCTGGGCTGGCCGCGCGATTGCCGCCTCGAGCCGGCCTCGGCCGATGCCAGTTTTCGCCGCTATTTTCGTGTCTGGCGTGCGGATGGTGCCACCCGCGTGGTGATGGATGCGCCACCCGGAAAAGAAGACACCGGGCCGTACCTGCGCGTCACCAGGCTGCTGGCCGCCTGTGGTGTGCATGTACCGGAGATTGACGCCGTCGACACCCGGCGCGGTCTGCTGCTGCTCGAGGATCTTGGCCAGGAGTCCATGCTCGCCCGGTTGCAGGGCGGCGGCGATGCCGATCAACTCTATGACGCGGCGCTGCAGGCGCTGGCGCGCATGCAGTTGCACGGCGCCGCGGGCGCCGCCAGCCTGCGGCGCTACGATCGCGCGGAACTCGAGCGTGAGATGCAGTTGCTCCCGGCATGGTACTGCGCTCGCCATCTGCAGCTGCAGCCCACCACGGAAGACGCCGAAGTGCTGGCAGAAATTTTCGATTTACTGGTCCGCGAGGCCCTGGCTCAACCCGTGGTGCTCGTGCACAAAGACTATCATTCGCGCAATCTCATGATAACGGCGAGTCGCAGTCCAGGGGTCATCGACTTCCAGGACGCGCTGGCGGGCCCCATTGGCTATGATCTGGTTTCGCTGCTGAAAGACTGCTACATCCGCTGGCCGCGCGCGCGCGTGGAGCGCTGGGTCGGAGGCTATCGCCAACGACTGCTGGCAGCAGGCGCGCCGGCGGGCGCGGACGGCGCACAGTTCCTGCGCTGGTTCGACATGATTGGTCTGCAGCGCCACATCAAGGTGCTCGGCATCTTCGCGCGGCTGTTTTATCGCGATGGCAAGCCAGGCTACCTGGCTGATCTGCCTTTGACCCTGGACTACGTGCTCGACACCGCCGCCCGTTATCCGGAGCTGGGCCGGTTCGGCAGCTGGGCGCGAACGCGTCTGGCACCAGGTTTGGCGGCTGCCAACGCCCGGGCGCTGGGCGGCGCGAGCACATGAAGGCCATGATCCTGGCGGCCGGGCGTGGCGAACGCCTGCGTCCGCTCACCGACCACACGCCCAAGCCGCTGCTCGAAGTGCGTGGCAAGGCGCTGATCGCCTGGCACCTCGAGGCCCTGGCGCGCGCTGGCGTGCGCGAGGTGATCATCAACCTGGCCTGGCTGGGCGCGCAGATTCGCGCCGCCCTGGGCAGCGGCGAGCGCTTCGGACTTGCCGTCCAGTACAGCCAGGAACCGCCGGGCGCGCTGGAGGCAGGCGGTGGCATCCATCAGGCCCTGCCGCTGCTGGGCGCTGAACCATTCATGGTCGTCAATGGCGATATCCATACCGATTTTGACTACGCGGGTCTCAGGATCGCAGCGCATTCGCTCGCGCACCTGGTGCTGGTGCCCAACCCGGTGCAGCACCCGCACGGTGATTTCTCATTGCTGCACGGCGACGTGCTCGAAGCGGGCGCCGCGCGCTATACCTACTCCGGTATTGGCGTCTATCGCCCGGAATTCTTCGCGGATTGCTCACCCGGCAGGTTTCCATTGCTGCCGCTGCTGCGCAAAGCCAGCGCTGCGCGGCGCCTGCAGGGCGAGGTGTTTCGCGGCCGCTGGGAGGACGTGGGCACGCCCGCGCGCCTCGCGGCACTCAATGAGACGCCAGCCTGAGCTGGCGCTCCGGCCTGGCGTATTATTGCCCCATGTCCGACATCAAAGGCATACCGGTGGTCGCCGAAGCGGCGCGTAGCGGAGAAAAATACCGCACGGCGCAGGGCTTTGCGGCCATCAAGGACGGCGTGCGCGCGCGCGCTGCCGCGAGCGGCACCACGCCGGCTGATGCCACGCTGGCGGTGCCGACTGGCAAACCCCGCTGGCTCAAGGCGCCGATGGCGGGCGGCGCGGGTTTCGATTTCGTGCGCAGCACGGTGCGCGAACACCGACTCGCCACGGTGTGTGAAGAGGCCAAGTGTCCCAATATCGGCGAGTGCTGGAATGCCGGCACCGCCACCATCATGGTGATGGGCGCGGTCTGCACACGTGCCTGCCGCTTTTGCGCCGTCGACACCGGCAACCCACGGGGCTGGCTCGATGCCGACGAGCCGCGCAACGTGGCCGCGAGTGTCGCACTCATGCAGCTCAAGTATGTGGTGCTCACTTCGGTGGACCGCGATGATCTTCCCGATGGCGGCGCCGCGCACTACGCGGCCTGCGTGCGCGCCATCAAACAGCAGTGTGCAGGCGTCGCCGTGGAAGCGCTCACGCCTGATTTCTGCGGCGTGCTGCGCGATGTGGAAACGGTGGTGGATTCCGGACTCGAGGTGTTCGCGCAGAACATCGAGACGGTGCGCCGCCTCACCCATCCGGTGCGCGATCCGCGCGCGGGCTATGCGCAGACGCTGAAGGTATTGGCTCACGCCAAGCAGCATCGCCCCGCGGTGCTCACCAAGAGCAGCCTGATGCTGGGTCTGGGCGAGAGCGCCGCCGAAATCGCCGAGTGCATGGACGATCTGCGCGCCGCCGGCGTCGATATACTCACGCTCGGTCAATACCTGCGCCCGACCGCGCACCACCTGGCGGTCGAGCGGTTCGTGACCCCGGAAGAGTTCGCACGCTTCCGTGAGTGGGGCCTGGCGCGTGGCTTTCGCGAATGCGTGTCCGGGCCGCTGGTGCGCTCGAGCTATCGCGCCGAGCAGGCGCTGGCCGGCAACAACGTCGGACTGCACGACGGCGTCGCCGGGCGCTAGCGGTGATCGTCAAGTGGCTGGGGCGCGTGCCTTACGAGCCCACCTGGCGCGCTATGCAGCAATTCACCGAGGCGCGCGCCGCTGCAACCCGCGATGAACTCTGGCTGCTCGAGCACGAGCCGGTCTACACGCTGGGGATGAACGCCGACGCCGCGCACGTGTTGAACGCGGGCGACATACCGGTCGTGCGCATTGATCGCGGCGGGCAGGTGACCTATCACGGACCGGGACAACTGCTGGTCTATGCCCTGGTGGATCTGCGCCGCGCGCACCTGGGCGTGCGTGATCTGGTCACGGCACTGGAAGGCGCGGTCATTGATCTGGCCGCGCAGCACGGCATTCATGCCGAGTGCCGGGCGAGCGCTCCGGGCGTGTACGTCGATGGACGCAAACTGGCCAGCGTTGGCCTGCGCGTGCGCCGTGGCGGCAGTTATCACGGCCTGGCGCTCAACGTGAACATGGATCTCGAACCTTTCGGGCGTATCAATCCCTGCGGCTATGCAGGCTTGGAAATGACACAACTCGCGGCGCTCGGTGCAGCAGGTGGTGTCGAAGAGGCTGGCCTGAAGCTGGCGCCACTGCTGGTGGCCAGGCTGGGCACGAACCTAGCGCGAGCCCCAGACTAAAGGGCCGAACAATTCAAGGTTGCTGTGCATCGTGTATGACAGCAGCATGCCAGCCAGTAGCGCATACCCGGCAAGATGGTGCCAGGGCCGGGCGCTGTGCTGCAGAGCGTAGCCCGAGGCCAGGCCCAGCAGTGGTGCCCATCCCCAATAGGGAATCCAGGGATACAACAGCGGCAACAACGCGATCACAGCCAGGGGCCACGGCAGGCGCAGCTCGCGCACTTTCGGCAAATAGGAGCCGGCGACCCCAAACGCCCACAACGCCACGATCCACTCTCCCCAGTCGTCAGTGTCCCACCAGGGTTTCGATATCGCCATGCCAATCCAGAACAGCAACCAGGCGGGTGACAATCCCCCGACCGTGACGGCCGGCGGCTCAGCGCGCCGCCAAAGCGCCAGCGATGCCGCAGGTCCCATCGCGATCCAGGGTCCGAGCGGGTGCCAGAGCGCCAGCGCCCATCCCGCGGCGATGGTGAGCCAATTGACAATGTTCCACCCCGGGTCCGCGCACTCTTCGCGCACCGTGAGCAGGCCTCCGAGGCCGATGCCGGCTGACAATAGGGCCAGGTCCAGGCGCTGCGTGTCCCAGAAATCCAGACTCAATTCGCGCGCCATGAAGATGGAGCAAGCCAGCGACAGCGCGGCGCCCAACCAACGCCAGCCGCGACTCATCGGTCGAGCCGCAGCCAGCGCCAACAGCGGGATCATTATCACCAACGTTGATTGCCAGTGAATCGTGGTAAGGCGATAACGGATATCCAGTTCCATCAGGCCAGTAAGATAGAGAAACAGCCAGGTGGAAATATTCACGGCAGTCCGAGAGCCGTGGAGGGCAGCGGATTGCGCGGGTCAGAGCTGTATGAGCCCAGTTGCCCGTTGGTGAATTCGATCCAGCGATAACCGTTGCGTTCGGGGCTCTGTGCGAACACCTCGCGGGGGTCTGCTCCCAGCGCCGTGGTCACTACAAATTTCGTGCCGGGAAAGTCACTGCGATCGCTGCGGAACACACCCAGGTCGTCGAAGACCGCGTCCTGATGCCAGTGGCCGCTCAGCACCAGCGCCACCTGGTATTGACGACACAGATCCAGGAACGCCAGCCGGTAGCCTCGCAGGTAGCCACCCGTTCCGCCGGCTTCGGAATTGGCCGTGGATCCCGGCGGGAACAGCGGATGGTGCACCTGAATTATGGCCGTTTGCCCGCTTAGACTCGCCAATTCCCCCCGCAGCCAGCGAAACGAACTCGGCGTCAGCGCATCGCGACCATGGGCGCTGTCCAGGCTCAGGATAGTGAGCGGTCCGAAATCAGTGCGATGATCGCGGGCGCCGAATACCCTGAGGTATCGATGCCACGCTTCCCGTTCATGATTGCCAGCGGCGACAATGACGGGTGCGTCCAACTCCGCCAACTGCGAGAACACGAAGTTGATATTCGATTCCGTGCCGGTGTAGTTGATATCGCCCGTCACCAGGACGGCGTCGGGCTGCCTGATGCGCATCTCGCCCACAAAGCGCTCCAGCAT
>JBAVRE010000218.1:0-3742 GCA_049694695.1 Steroidobacteraceae bacterium
TACTCGGCCGAGTTTCCAATGGAGCGCCGGCTGCGCGACGCCTGGGGCTGGGGCATTGCCGGCGGCGCAATCGATATTCAGAAGGTCAATATCGCCTCTGCGATGGTCGGTCGCCGCTTTGACCAGAGGCGATGATGGGGCGCTACGATGGCAGTGCGGATCGGCCGGCGGAGGGGTTGACGGCGAGCTCAACCTGCCCGTCGACAATCCGCACGCCGTGCGAAATCAGGGGCTTTGAAGCAGGTGCACCGAGTACCCGGCCGTCACGTACATCGAATGAGGCACCGTGCAGCGGGCAGACCAGGCGTATGCCGCGTAGCCGGCCTTCGCTCATGCGCGCGTATGCGTGCGTGCAGATGTTGTCGAGCGCGTACAGGCCGGCCTTGCTGTGGCAGAGCACCAGTTCGCGGCCATCGATTGTGCAGGCACGCAGGCTTCCGACCGGCAGGTCGTCCATGCTGCAAGCTACTCGCCAGTTATCGGACACCATTGACTCCAGACGGCAGAATGCGATGCTAGCACTGCGTTGCCAGCCGGCTGTGAAATTCGCACGATTATCAAACGATGAGCAGGGGGAATCGTAAATGTCAAAGATCACTTTCATTGCGCGCATGACCTGCAAGCCAGCCCACACCCAGGAATTCGTCCGGCATTGTCAGGCGCTGCAGGATTTCGTGGTGGCCAACGAGCCCGATACGCTGATCTACCAGTTCTTTCGGTTGCGCGAACCCAATCGCTATGCGGTCCTGGAGCAGTTCCGCGACGAGGCCGCCGAGCACCGCCACATGAGTTCGAAGCTGCTCGCTGAGCTCGGGCCAAAAATTTCTGCGTGCCTCGATGGTACCTGGGTTCGTGAATACTTCGATCCACTGGCTTAGGGAGGCAAATCGTCATGTCCACAACTTTCATTGCGACGCTCAAGATAAAGAATGGCCGTGAGGCCGAGTTCGAGAAGCTGCAGTATGAGCTCTCGCAGCTGACCCACAAGCATGAGCCCGATGTGCTGGTGTACGATGTCATCAAGCACCGGGAGAAGCCACGCACCTACGTGGTCTACGGTCGCTTCAGGGACAATGCCGCCTTTGAGCTGCACATGAAGGCGGAGTTTCACGAGCGCCTGGTGCCGCCGATCATCGATTGCGTCGATGGCGAGATGGATCTGCAGTTCTACGACTGGAAGAGTTGAGGCGATTGCGTGCCGGGTACACCGCTGGCGAAGCTCAACGGTCCTCGCCGGCTAGTTCGCGCAGCTTTTCCTCGAGGTAGCGCAGCACGCGCTTGTCGCGCTCGGTTTCCTTGTGGGTCAGAAAGCTGATGGCCATGCCTTCGAGCACATAGCGCGAGAGGTCGAAACCGAGTGCGAACTTTTCGCCTTTGCGATGCCATTCCGGAAACAGTTCGAGACTGGTTTCGTACCACTCGCGCTCAAACGCCTCCTGGGCTGGCCGGAGAATCGCGGCCAGCTGCCTGTCGGTGCGCGCCGCGACCGCCAGTTCGAAAAAGGCGACGAACATCGGGTGTTTGACGTGACCCCAGTACCCCTCGACCCCCATGCGCACATGATCGCCGCCTTCCGGCGTCTTGCTCATGGCCTTGCGGAAGGCGCGCAGCCGCTTGGCGTGCAGGTGCTCGACCGCGGCGCGCACGATGTCCATTTTCGAAGGGAAGTGGTGCAGCATGGCGCCGCGCGACAACCCCGCCTTTTCGGAAATCATGGCTGTCGTGGTGCGGGCGTAGCCCAGCTCCACCAGGCACTTGATGGCAGCCTCGATGATCAGATTGCGGGTGGAGGCGCTTTTGGTAGCCTGCCAGCCGAGCGCAGCTGGAGTGCCCGCTGCCGGTTCCGCAGGGCGGGTAGGTTGCGTTGCCATGTGCCTTGTTATGCAGCCGTCGTGGATAGAAAAAGCTTTATGGAGCGAGGGTCTCGCACCTGTCGGAAAAAGTCAAAAGTGATTGAAACCGGATAACCTGACTGGTATGGTCGGCATTCACCGGCAACCCGCCCTGGGTGTTCCGTGGAGCTGCTCAAATGGGACGTGTCAGCGGCAAAATCGCGCTCGTGACGGGTGACGCGAACGGGCTGGGTTATCCGTGTTCTATATCGACAACGCCCTGACGGTGCAGTAGCAGATCAGGATCTGGCTCTACGCGCTGGAACCTCCGCTGCGAGGCGCAGGCGAATATCGCTTTCCAGCTGCCGGTACATCGGGGTCAGCGGCATCTCTGGATTGACGAGCCACTGATAGGCGATGCCCGCGATCGTCGCGCAATACTGTTCCGCCAGGCGCCGCGGGTTGACTGTCTTGCTTACCTCACCGGCTTCCTGGCCGGCGCGAATCCACGCCTCGACGTCCCGCCGCTGCGCACGGTGCACGTTGGCCAGATTGGAGTGGTATGCGGCGCCGGGACCGATGCTCTGGAACCAGAGCAGGTACATCGCGCGCACCTCGCTGGGGCGTTCGCGGACGAACTTCTCCGCCGCCCTGGTGGCGGCACACAGCGCGTCCGGGCCGGTGCGGCGACCAACCGCCTTCTGCATTCGCTGGAGCCAGTCGGCGCTCGCCTGCTTCAACATCTGATCGAACAGGCCGGCTTTCGACCCGAATCGATGTGTCGCCAACGCCCGGCTGTAGCCGGCTCGCTTACCCACGGCCTGCAGCGTCGTACCCTGGACACCCAGCTTAACCAGCAACTGGAATGCGGCCTCGGTCAGCAGTCGGTCGGAAAGCGCTGTCCGGTCGGCCAGCTTCCTCCGTACCGGACGCCCTGCAGGAGAATGGGTCGGTGCCGGAACAGTGGTTTTCGCCATGGGGCCATGATAGGCCGGCTGTTTTTGAGGCACAACTGACGACCCCGCCGCGGCCCGTGGCGCTCGCATCCGCACCTGACATCGCCGTATCATCTTGTTGTCGACCAGCAAGTGTAAGATCGTACTGTCAACGACCATCTACGGATTCAAACCATGACGAAACCTCTGATCACAATCGCGGTGCTGGCGGTCTCATTGACTGCTGCCGCGCAGTCGCCTGGCGCGCTGGAGGGCGTCTACACGGAGGCCCAGGCCGCGAGCGGCAAGCAGACCTATGACCGTGTCTGTGGTGAGTGTCACCACCTGGCGCTCAAGGGCACCGGCCATGCACCCGAACTGGCAGGTCCCAACTTTCTCAGCAAATGGGGCGAGCGCTCCGTAGCCGACGTCTTTACGCAGCTTAGCGCGACGATGCCGCCCACGGCACCGCATTCGCTGCCTGACAATGTCGCCATCGCATTGACAGCACACATTCTGCGCGTCAATGGCGCGGCCGCAGGCGCGAAGGAGCTGCGAGCCGACTCCAGGATTACTGTCGGCCGCGCGGTCATGGGCGACAAGTGGGATCCGGCCATGGCCAAACAGGCCGCGACCTCGACCAGCGGTACCAAGTGGGAGAGCTGGAAGGGCGCGGGCAGCATCGCCGGGGATGCCGAGCGGGCCCATGGTTTTGTGAACCGGGAAGTGCCGGGTTTTACACCGGTTACCGATGCGATGCTGCGCGACCCGCCGGCCGCTGACTGGCTGAGCTGGCGCCGCACGCTGGACGGGCAGGGCTACAGCCCATTGAATCAGGTGACTCGCAGGAACGTCAGGCACCTCAGGCTCGCCTGGGTTGTGACGATGCACGACGGCGGCAATCAGGCCACGCCGCTCATCCACGACGGCATCATGTACCTGACGCACCCGGACAACATCATCCAGGCGCTGGAC
>JBAVRE010000219.1:0-2060 GCA_049694695.1 Steroidobacteraceae bacterium
GATCATGGTCATCTGCCAGCCGGCCGGGGAATTGTCGCTGCCACCGACGTGCCGGACCATCGGGATCGCGGTATTGACGATGATGAAGACCGGCAGCAGCGCCATCACGAAGCGGTAGGAGGAGACGCTGGTGCGCTCCTCGGAACTGGGCGTGAGTACGCCGAGCAGTGCGGAGTAGGGGATGTTGATGGCCGAATAGGCGATCATCATCATGCACAGCGTAGCGTAGGCATATACGGTTCGCGCCGTGCCGCCGAAGCTCGGGGTCGAGAAGGTGAGGATCGCTGCCGCTGCCATCGGTATCGCCATCCACAGCAGGTAGGGCCGGAAATGTCCCCAGCGCGTGCGGGTACGATCGGCGATGGTACCGATCATCGGGTCGATGAAAGCGTCGCCCACACGGGTTACCAGCATCATCGTGCCCATGGTCGCTGCGCCCAACAGGAACACGTCGGTGTAGAACTTGGCGATGTAGATCGAGAACATCTGCCAGAACAGGTTCGAGGCGAGGTCGCCGAACCCATAGCCGATCTTCTCGATGACGCGGAGTTTCGGGCCTGTATCTTTCATATGATCTCCGGAATCTTCAAGAGCACCGGCGTGCTCTGATGGTGCTGCTAGTATGCCAGTATCGTCTGCCTTGACCGCCACAGCCATGTTTCAGAAAGTCCAGGTCCGAAATTTCCTCAGCGCGCGCGACAGCAGTGCGCGCCTGACCGAACAGGCGCCACTTCGTACTGCCAGCGCCGATTCCGGGGCCGATTCCGGGCTGCCCACGGTGTCGGTGGACCCGGAGCGACGCTACCAGAGCATCGTAGGATTCGGTGGCGCTTTCACCGAGGCTGCCGCCGTGACCTGGCTGGCACTCGACGCGGCGCGGCGCCAGGAGCTGCTGCGCGCCTGCTTCGATCGCGACGCCGGCCACGGCTATACCCTGTGCCGCGTACACATGGGCAGCTGCGACTTCGCGCTTGGAAATTACTCCCATGTCGAGACGCCGGGCGATCTGGCACTGGCGAGCTTCAGCATCGAACGTGATCGCCGTGCCTTGCTGCCGTTCATCCAGGCGGCGCAGCGCGTGGCCGGCAGGCCGATCAAGCTGCTCGCTTCGCCGTGGAGTCCGCCGGCCTGGATGAAGAGCAACGGCCAGATGAATGGCGGCGGCACGCTGCGTCCCGAGTGTCGCGATGCCTGGGCCCGCTGCTTCGTGCGCTTCATCGAGGCCTACGCGGCCGAGGGCGTGCCGATCTGGGGCGTGACGGTGCAGAACGAGCCTCAGGCCACGCAGCGCTGGGATTCGTGCCTTTACAGCGCCGAGGCCGAACGCGACTTCGTGCGCGACTACCTCGGGCCGACGCTGGCCGCCGCGGGCCTTGGCGAAGTGAAAATCATCATCTGGGACCACAACCGCGACCTCATGCTCGCGCGCGCGAACCTCGTGTATGCCGACCCCGAGGCGGCGCGCTACGTGTGGGGCACGGGTTTTCACTGGTACGGCGAGGATTGTTTCGATCAGGTGCAGCGAGTGCACGACGCCTGGCCCGACAAACAGCTGCTGTTCACGGAAGGCTGCCAGGAGGGCGGTCCGCACCACGGCTCGTGGGAACTGGGTGAACGGTATGCGCGCTCCATGATCAACGACCTCAATCGCTGGACGGTCGGCTGGATCGACTGGAACCTGCTGCTCGACCAGCACGGCGGCCCCAACCATGTGGGCAATTTCTGCAGTGCGCCGATCGTCACCGACGCCGCGAGCGGTGCGCTTGTGCTGCAGAGCTCGTTTTTCTATATTGGTCACTTCACCCGCTTCGTCCGGCCCGGTGCGCAACGCGTGTCATGCGTCACGGACAGGCAGGATCTCGAGGCCGCCTCATTCGTCAATCCAGACGGCTCGATCGCCGTGATAGCCATGAACCGCAGCGAGCAGCCGCTGCGCTTTGCGCTGTGCATCGCCGGCGCCCGCACCGTGGCGGAACTGCCGCCGCGCTCGATCGCCACCTACCTCGCCTGAGGTCAGCGCGCCAGAGCTGCCCGCTCGCGTCCCTGGCGCGGGTATCAGT
>JBAVRE010000220.1:0-7705 GCA_049694695.1 Steroidobacteraceae bacterium
GCCCTGGTTCGCGTACAACACGGCACGCTCACCGTCGCCGAGTTGATCCGCTCGTACATCGATACATTCGAGACGGTCTCGCGCTGGCAGCGCAGCAAGCAGACCCATCTGGAATTCCTGGAGCGGCACGCGCTCGGCGAGGCCGATGCCGTCAAGCTGACCTCCGGTGAGCTTATTCGGCACGTTCAGGCGCGCCGCGCCGACGGCGCCGGCCCAGCGACCGTCATCAACGACCTCATCTGGATCGGCGTCGTCCTGCGGGCCGCCAGGAGTGTCCGGGAAGTTCCAGTGAATCCTGGGATCGTCCAGCAGGCGCGCTCGGCCTGTGCCGAGCTGCGGCTGATTGGCAAGCCCCGCAAGCGCACCCGGCGCCCCACATCCGATGAGCTCGTGCGTCTGCGCGAACACTTTGCGAGCCGCGACCGGCGCGCCGCGATTCCCATGCAGGCCATCATTGATTTCGCGATCGCCTCAGCGCGGCGCGAGTCGGAAATCTGCCGGCTGGAATGGCGCGACAATGACGAAGCCACCCGAACCGGCCTCGTCAGGGACGCCAAGCATCCCACCGGCAAGGCTGGCAACCACCGCCGCTTCAAATACACGGCCGAGGCCTGGGCCGTCGCCGACAGGCAGCTTCGAACCGGCGACTACATCTTCCCGTATGACCCCAAGAGCGTCGGCGCCGCATTCACGCGCGCCTGCCATCTGCTCGGAATTCATGACTTGCGCTTTCATGACTTGCGGCATGAAGCCACAAGCAGGCTCTTCGAGCGCGGGTACCAGATTCACGAGGTGGCCCAGTTTACGCTGCATGAATCCTGGAACGAGCTCACGCGCTACACCAACCTCAAACCGGAGAATCTCCGTGAACTCGCACCACCAACGGCCGGCCCAGAGAATAATCGGCACGGCTCATTCCATGCGCTCAACCGGCCTTTTCGCGGCGCACATCAATCAGCTCAGCGAGATCGGCGGCACTGATGAGCCAGGGTGACTTCTGACCGCCCAAGCGAAACGTCCGGCAAGGCAGCAGTTTGGTCGGCGCTCGCCTTCGCGCCTCGTCGTACGTGAGGAGGTAGTTTGCGACTGAAACTGACGTAAACCCTTCCCGAATTATGGAAGGCCCCTCCTCTATCAGGGTCGCCGAGGTCGAACAGGAACCTACTGGTTCGACTCCTATGCAGAGACTACACTGCGCCACTTCCGCAATTCTCATGGAGCCTCGCTATGGATCGTCGTCAGGTATTGAGCATGGCCGCTGCGGCGGCCGCCATCGTCCCCCTCGCATCTGCCAGCGCCGGCGAAGCCGCCGGTCACGAGCACCACCACCACGAGCTGGCGTCCAGCACGAAAGCGCTCTTCGCCTCAGCGCAGGAATGCGCAGGCAGCGCCCAGTTGTGCCAGGCGCACTGCCAGGAACTCTATGCAAGCGGCGACCGCTCGCTGGCCGACTGCTCGCGCTCAGTCGATGCACTGGTGCCTGTGTGCCAGACGCTGGCTGCGCTGGCGGCGCAGAATTCCCGCTTCCTGCCCCACTATGCAAAGCTCGCTGCCGAGATCTGCCGTGCCTGCGAAAAGGATTGCCGCAAGCACGAGAAAGAACACTCGCAGTGCCACGACTGCGCCGAGGCCTGCGCACGCTGCGCGAAGAACTGCGACGCCATCGCGGCCTGAGCGCGACGACCTTGCCTCGCAGCGTCGCCTGAGGCGTGCCGGCTACGAAGTCGCCGGCACGCCCGACGCGGAGGGCCTGCTCACGGCCGTCAGGATTCTGCCGCTCGAGCGGCGATTGGTGCCTTAGCGGGAACAGATCGGCTGCGTCGCGCCTGCGCAAAGCGCCGCGCATGCCGCTTCTTCCACCAGATGTAGACGCCGGTCCAGGATAGCGCAGCGATCAGCATGCCCACCAGGCAGAGGAAGATCTTGTACGGCAACCCCCATATGGCCGCAACGTGCAACGCGAGAATCCAGCTGGTCAGCGTCACGCCCGCGTTCTGGCCCGTCGGCAGGTAGAGGCCCGCGTAGCTGCCAGTGCCGCCGTCGATAAGCACGAAGGTGTTGCCGCCGGTCGGCGCGAGGTCGCGATCACTTCGCACCGCATACAGATAGGCGCCGCGGTCAGGCATGTAGGCCAGTGTCTGCTCGCTCAGCACCTTGAAACCTTGTGCCCCGGCCTGTTGGGCCATGGCCGAGCGACCCAGCGCGCGGGCGCGCTGCCAGTCGATTGGCGGGTTCTCCAGCGGCTTGGGCAAAGTTGGATGTTCGGCGAACACGTCGGGCATGTTGAATACGACCTTCATCACCGGGTTGTAGACCTGCTCGCCCAGATTGAAGGCCACGCTGGACCAGGCCAGCACCAGCAGCAGCAGCCAGATCCACAGGCCACCGGCACGATGCACATCAAAATTGACGCGATAGAACGAGCCGCGCCACTTGATCTGCCAGGAGGGTTTCCAGCGTGCCCACCATGAGCGGGTAGCCAGAGCCTCCGCCGCGGCTGTATCAGCCAGACCTGTAGCGGTCGCTTCCCCAGCCGACCCCTGGCGGCGCGCCGAGAGCGGAAACGTCAGGTAAGCACTGACGAAGCAGTCTATCGTCCACAACAACGCCGCGATGCCAAACAGCCACACGCCCAGTGAACCTGGCACCAGCAGTGAGTAGTGCAAAGTGACGATCACAGCCAGCAGGTTCTGGCGTGTCACCGGCCACAGGCTGCTGGCGGAGCGATTGCGTTCCAGCTCTGCTCCCGTGTACGGATCGAGCACCAGCGTATCAGCCGCCAGTTCATACGGCCGGCCGGTGGCTGGATTGGTGCGCGGCTGCAGGAACACCATGGCGGCCTCGCCCGGGCGCTGCTCGAAGTTAGCGTAGTTGGCCTGACCCTGGGGAAGGAGTGCCTCGGCGCGCGCCAACAGTTGCAGGGCATCCAGCATCGGTTGCTGCCTCACCGCCACCGGCCGCGGCGGGTTGAGCCAATGATCGATTTCGACATTGAACGCGATCACGCTGCCGGTCACGCCGGCAATGAACAGAAACAGAGCCATGTACAGCCCGGCATAGCGATGCACGAGTACCCAGGTGTGTCGGTTGATGGTCATGAGAGTGCTCCGGTGCCGGCTACAGCTTGACGCTGAGCGTCAAGATGGCTTGGGTCGGTGTGTTGGCGAAATACAGCCAAGGCCAGCCCTGCCACCCTGCCGAGGAATACGCGATGCGGTTGGTAACGTTGTTGACGTTCAACTGCGCCCGCAGCCTGGGCGACAGTGACCACGCGCCGAAGACATTGAGCGTGCGCTCTCCAGGCAAACGGTACCCATCGTTGGGCAGGTTCTGCTCCGAGGCCGAGGCATAGTTCAGGCCACCACCCAGTTCGAGGCCGCGGAACCTCGCTTCCCGGAATGAATAGACCGCGAACAGATTCGCAATGACATGTGGCCCGCCCGGAAAAGTCGTGCCGATGGGCAATGCCCCGCCCCAGGTATTCGCGGTATCGGGCGGCAGGTCCTTCTTGACGCGCGCGCCCGACTGCAGGGTCAGAGCCCCCGTGATTCGCAGGCTTCGCGAGAGTTCGCCATTCAAGTCGAACTCCAGCCCCCTGCTCTCCTGCTCACCGGCCAGCACGTAAAGCCTGCAATCCGGGTCCTGCGGCGCACAACGCTCGACATTGCGCTTCGTCAGCTGGTAGGCCGCGACGTTGAGGTTCACTTTGCCGTCGTAGAAATCCTGTTTCAGGCCGATCTCGGTCTGCAGCCCCCGCTCGGGCGGCGGCAGGCTCCCATCCACGAGCCGGCCCCAGTTCGGATTGAAGGAGCGCGACCAGCTGGCGTAGAACGAGGTCGCGCTGCTCGGCTGATACACGGCACCCATGCGGGGCGTGCCCCCGCTGGACTGGAAGTTGCCGGTGATGTCGTCGCCGCCGCTGATGTATTCCCACCCACCGCGCGCGCGATCGTAGCGATAGCCCGCCAGCAGTTTCCAGTGCTTGCCCAGCGACATGAGCTCCTGAAAGTAGATGCCCTGGGTGCGCTGGTAGTAGTTCCAGCTGCCATAGGGGAAATCGGGATCGGGCGCAAAGGTATAGTGCGACCCATGCAGCCAGTCGAGACTGCCCACCGCTTCGAGCGGCATGAGGGTCGTATTCTGTTCCGGACCCGAATCGCGGGTACGTGAGTAGTCATAGGCGTAACCGAACAGGATCTTGTGGTTGACGCGCCCGATGTCGAATTCGCCGTTCAGGTCGACATTCAGCGGCGTCTCGACAGTACGGTAACCATAACCACCAGCGAACAGGTGGTTGACCACCGGCAACACGGTTCCGGCGTCGTCAGTGGGTTGATCCCACCAGAACCACGAATACTTGCCGCTGTAATTCGTCCACGCCGGGGACACGCCGGTCTTGAGCTTCCACCGCTTGTCGAAATGGTGTTCCCATTCGATCAGCAGCGTGCGATTGACCTCCTCGAAGCTATCCCACCACGGCAGACCCATGTACTGACCGATCGCCAGATCGAAGCCCATACGCTCGCGCGCCGGACCCGGATACCAATAGTCGAGCGCATTGGCCGCCCATGCCGCCCCTGGCCCCGGCAGTCCCGGATCAGGCAAGTAGTGCTTGCGATGCAGATCGGCACGCAGCAACAGCGTATCGGCGCTGCCGATGGGGAAACGGATGCTGGGAGCGACGTACAGGTTCGTTTCGTAGAGGGCATCGCGAAAACTTCCAGTTGTATCCACCGCGAAGTCGAAGCGGTATGCCACCTCGCGCGCCGCACCGAGCGGGCCGCCCAGGTCGAGCGATAGCCGCCCGTGACGCCAGCTGCCCGCCTCCAGCTCCATACTGGCCGTGCGCGTTGTTGTGGGCTTACGGGCGACGACGTTGATCGAACCGCCGATGTTGTATTGCATCCCGTACAGCAGCGAAGCTGGACCCTTGAGCACCTCGAGCCGCTCGATCGACGACCAGTCGTAAGTGGAACCGTTGCTGCGCGGATAGCCATCGACCAGCGTGTAACCTCCGGTATCGAAACCGCGGATGGAAACGGCCGGCAGATTGCCTGTGCCGCTGCCATAGGTCTGCGATACGCCGCTGATGTCGTGCAGCACGGCGTTAATGGTCTGCCCGGCCGCCTGATCATGAATGAGCTGCGGCGAGATGACCTGCAGCGATGCCGGCACATCGCGAATGTCGACATCCATCTTGAGTCCGGTCGCGCCGTCGCGCTGCACATAGCTGTCGTTGACTCTGGCTGCCGTTACGACAACCTCCTCGAGCACGTCCACCGATCTCGCGTTGGTTGAACTGTCAGCGGCCGCAGCTCCAGCCGCGCCCACGCCTAAGCCGGCGCCAAGCGCCAGCACTGAAATGACTGATTTCATGGAACACCTGTGTTCTTGCTCCACCGGTGCGCAGACGCGCCAGACATGGAAATTGACGATTGGGGCCAGGTGCCCGAGCACAGGACTTACAGCGGTTTATGGCTGATCGCCACGGCATACCACCGGCGCGGGTCAGTTGCCTGACCGCGCGTCTGAACTCAGGGCATCAAGGCCCGCCGCAAGACTTCAGGCGAGTGCGGGAGGACCGCGTGGCAGGCGCGTGGGCACGATCGTGCCGCGGGGCAGCGCCTGTTGAGGGGGGTAAGAGAGTGTGGTGGCCACCACTTCGGCGGGCACCGCATCGACGATGACATGAGAACAAACGGCCGGCGCGCTGGCACTGGCAAACGGGCAGAATGAATTGCCGTCGTGCTGGTCGGCATGATGCATGCCCGCCGGCATCGCCGCGGCAGACATGTCCATCGTGGACATATCCATGCCGGACATGTCGGCGTCCGACATGTGGTGGGCAACGGGCGTCGCTGGCGCCGCAACCGGCGCATACGCCGGGCAAAGCATGAGCCCGCCCTGGCCCGGCATGAAGCCAACCGGCACCAGCGCACGGCACAGGAAAGCAACCAGCAGCACTGCGGAGAGCCACGGGCGCTTCACAACATAACTTGCAGTACGGTGCATCACACACCAAGGCTACTGCAATTCGTCGCATTCATGGATGGGCAGTACACCGTATCGGGCCGATTTGACCATGCATCTGCAAGTGATCGACGCGTTTGTGGAGCCATGTTGTTACAAACGGCAGCCGCGAGGCTATCCTGCATACATCGCAAGTCAGCCCAAAACCTCACAGCCGTTCACCGAGTATTGGTGCCGGGTACGACCATCGTGTGGATCGGGTTGCTGAAAGCTGGCAACCCTGATTGACACCTACGAAGCGCAACACGAGCGATTGACCGGCCGGGCGCTGTTGAGGCAATCCGGTAAGGGACAACGCATTGATGGTTTGCGTCGCCATGTCGGTCGCTGGCGAACTTGTCATGCCTTAAGTCCTCAGCAGGTGTCTTGCATAAATTGTCAATCAGATTTACAATTCATGCAGACTACTTCGGGCGATCTCGTGAACCCACGTATCTTATTGAATAAGCTGACTATTACGGCGGGGTACTACCCTGTTGTGCTGCTGGACGGGCCGCGCCAATCAGGGAAGACGACGCTAACCAGGGCCGCTTTCCCCGACAAGGCCTACGTGACGCTGGAACCCCTGGATACCCGGGACTTTGCCCGCACCGACCCGCGAGGCTTCCTGTCGCAATACCGCACCGGCGCGATCATCGACGAAGTGCAGCACGCACCGGACCTGTTGAGCTATCTCCAGGATGAAGTAGATCGCGATCCCACTCCGGGACGATTCATTCTGACGGGCTCGCAGAACCTGGCGATTTCCCACGCCGTATCTCAATCGCTAGCGGGGCGGGCAGGAATCCTGCATCTATTGCCCTTCAGCCGCGCGGAGCTTGCCGGCTTTTCGAATGCGCCCAAGGATATGTTTGAGCTGCTGTGGACCGGCTGCTACCCGCGCATTTACGATCGCAGCATTCCTGCACAGCAGTGGCTGGCCGACTACGTGGCCACCTACGTGCAGCGTGACGTGCGGCAGATCCTCAACGTCGGCGATCTGGCCCGCTTCACCACCTTCCTGCGACTGTGCGCAGCGCACACCGCTCAAGAGCTGAGTTTGTCTGCGTTGGGTGCCGATGCGGGCATCTCGCACAACACCGCCAATGCGTGGCTGTCGGTACTGGAATCGAGCTTCCTGTGCTGTCGATTGCCGGCATGGCATCGAAACATCAAGAAACAGATCGTGAAAGCACCGAAGCTGCATTTCTTCGACACCGGCCTGGTCTGCTACCTGCTGGGAATCAAGGAGCCGGCGCAATTGCGGCACCATCCGCTACGCGGAGCATTGTTTGAAACCTGGGTATTTTCCGAGCTCTACAAGATGAAAATTCACCAAGGCGAAGTGCCGCAGCTGTTTCATTTCAGGGAATCGCGCGGAATCGAAGTGGATTTCATCGAACCCCAGGCAGATCGATTGCTGCTGATGGAAGCCAAGTCCGGCGAAACCCTGGGGAGCGATTACTTCCAGGGCATGCACGCGTTGGAAAAATTACTGGTAGACCGGGGTGCGAGCGAGAAGATCGAAAAGCGGCTGGTGTACGGCGGCACCGAAGCTTTGGTTCGCAGCGGCGTCCAGGTAGTGCCGTGGAATGGCCTGTGAGTTTGAATTGAGGAGACGTAAAGGAGACACGCATTCCGGGGTAACGCCAACCCATTGAAGCACGAAGTATTTTAGTTATCGTCGGTCCAGTCC
>JBAVRE010000221.1:0-4085 GCA_049694695.1 Steroidobacteraceae bacterium
CCGCGTAGTTTCGCAAGCTGGCACAGCAGCAGGCCGACGCCACCGGCAGCCGCGTGCACCAGACAGGTATCGGTCGACTTAAGTTGGTAGGTCGATGTCGAAAGATAGTGCGCGGTAAGGCCCTGCAACATGAGCGCTGCCGCCTGGCGGGTCGACACATTGTCCGGGAGCCGTACCGCTCTGTCGGCAGGCACGACCGCGCGCTCAGCGTAGGCGCCCATGACCCCCTGGTAGACGACCCGGTCGCCGACCCGGAAATTGGCGACCTCGGCGCCGACCCCGATCACAGTGCCGGCCGCCTCAGTGCCTGGGGTAAATGGACTGGCCACCGGGTATAGCCCCTGCCGGTAGTAGACGTCGATGAAATTCACGCCGGCGAATTCGATCGCAATGAGCAGTTGACCACGTTCCGCGCGGGGTTCCGCCACCGTCACCAGCTGAAGTGTTTCCCGTCCGCCGGGCCTCTCGACACGAATCGCCTTCATGGATCATTGGTCCGCATAGAGCTTCACGAGTTGGAACAGAAACGACCGTCCTTCATAGACGGACCTGACGCGGATACGCTCGTTCAGTCCGTGTATGTGCCCGCCGTCGGCATCGGTGAACAGGCCGGTGACGCCATAGGTGGGAATTCCCGCCGGATTGAGAAACTGCGCGTCCGAGGCACCAGGCTCGAGCTCCGGAACTACCGGCACACCCGGCCACATCTGCTGGGCCACTTTCTCGATCGGCCCCAGGATTCGCGGCGTCAACGGTGCGGGCGGCGAAATTGGGCCGCGAACCTCCGGGATGCTGACCGCGACTGTGGGGTCATCGGCGATCCTGACCAACTGCGCCATGATCGCTTCGCGCGAGACCCCGGGGAAGATGCGGCAGTTGATATTGGCGCGGGCGCGCTGCGGCAGCGCATTGGTGGCGTGACCAGCGGAGAGCATGGTCGCCACGCAGGTCGTTCGCAGCATCGCATGCCAGTTCGGATCGCGGTCGAGTACCGCAACTGCCGCGCTGTCATTTGCATCCTTGACGACGGCCCTCATGGCCGCGCCCTTCTCCCCGCCGACCAGCGGCGCCATGCCAGAAAAATAGCTGCGGTTTGCGTCGGCCAGCTGAACCGGAAATTCGTAGCGACTCACGCGATCGACCGCACGCACGAGGTGATAGATCGCGTTGTCGGGCACGGGACGCGAGCTATGGCCGCCGGGATTGGTCACTTCGAAAACGTAGTTTTGCGAGGTCTTCTCGGCCGCCAGTATTCCGAGCGCAACCCGTTTTCCGTGCGCGTCGAGTTCGCCATCGACGCCCTCGGTCAGGGCAAACTCTGCGTCGATGTCCGCGCGCGCGTTTTTGGTCAGCCACTCGGCCCCGTTCAGTGCGCCGTTGGTTTCTTCCCCGCAGGTCAGCGCCAGCTTGATGGTCCGTTTTGGCTGGTAGCCCTGCTCCCTGTAACGGATCATATTGTCGACCCAGATCGCGGCCTGCGCCTTCATGTCGCTGGTCCCACGCGCGTAGAAGTAGCCATCCTCCTCGATCAGGGTGAAGGGATCGCGGGTCCAGTCCTCCCGCTTGGCCTCAACCACATCGACATGGGCCAGCATCAGGATCGCCTTGGCCCGGGCGTCCGAACCGTGGAGCACGGCCAGCAAGCCGCCCTCCCTTGGATGACCTTCCGGGACGAAGACCCGCAGGTCTTCATCGGGGTAACCGGCGGCTTTCAGCCGCGCCGCCATGCGCTTCGCGGCCAGGGTGCAATCACCCACCGACAGGGTGGTATTCGTCTCGACGAGTTCTTTGTACAGGTCCCTGAAGCGCTGCAGCCCATCGGGGTCCGCCGCCGCTGCGACAGGTATGGAGTTCGCGAAACTGGCAATCAGGAAAATGGTCGCCAGCAGTATCCCGGATCTTGTCATCGTCACGCCCCTGGCAGCCGTCGTAATTGATCCAACTCTACAGCATTCCGTCAACCCTTCCAGAAGCGCTGCATCTCCACAAAGGTGAATGACGCCGACCAGGTCACGAGCACGAAACCGGTCAGTGCCTCAGTGCCGGCGAGAAAGCGCACCGCGCCCACCGGCACCACGTCGCCCAGCCCCAGCGTGGTAAAGCACACCGCGGAGAAATAGATGTTGTCGAGAAATTCGACCGGGCGGCCAGCGACCAGTGCGCCGCTGCCTTCGCCCACGGTCGACCAGTAGAAGGCGCCGCCGAATATCCAGATCTCGACCACGTGAATGGCCAGAATGGCAAAAATCAGCACGAGAATGCGTGGCCGTGGCAGCAGCTGTACGCGCTTGAGAAAACCGGAAAGAAAGCTGAGCGACTCGTAGTGCGCGACCACGCACAGCACAACGGCCAAAATCGTCACCATCACGACGGTCGCACGACCGCCCGGTGTGTCGACCCCAGAAACCTGCGCCACGACGGCTGGACTGACACCCAGCACGAGCATCAGCACGAACAGCTTTCTCATGTGGTGCCTCCTTCCGGGTCGTGGTACCGAAAAGAACGGGGTCTGCCGGCCGCACTCCGGCACTGATTGATAACGCAACGGCCAGCACTGCCTGTTGCGCCAGCGGATGCTACGCCCGGCCCCCAAGGAAGATCAATGCTGAAACGCCTGTTCACACAGCCCGTAAGATGAGATTCTATAGCGCGTGAGCACACCGCGACCGCCTGGATTCGACACACTCAGTCTGCACGCCGGACACCACCCGGACGCGCAGCACGGTGCCCGTGCCGTGCCTGTTTACCAGACCACCTCATACGTCTTTGACGATACCGACCAGGCGGCATCGCTCTTCAACCTGGAGCGCCCGGGCTACATCTACAGCCGCATTTCCAACCCGACGGTCGCCGTACTCGAGGAACGCCTCGCCGCCCTGGAAGGCGGAGTGGGCTGCGTCTGCTCGGCGAGCGGGATGGCGGCGATGCACATGGCCATCACGACATTGCTGGGCGCGGGTGATCACATCGTCGCTTCCGCGTCGTTATACGGCGGCACTGTGAATCTGCTCTCGCATACGCTGCCGCGTTTTGGCATCACAAGCACGTTCGTGAAACCGCGCGACCTCGATGGTTTTCGAACTGCGCTCCGGCCCAATACCCGCCTCGTGATTGGTGAAACCATCGGCAATCCCGGCCTCGAAGTCCTGGATATTCCGTCGATCGCTGCGATTGCGCACCAGGCCGGCATCCCCTTGCTGATCGACAGCACCTTCGCCACGCCCTACCTGTGCCGTCCGCTGGAGCTTGGCGCCGACCTGGTGATGCACTCGCTGACCAAGTGGATCGGCGGCCACGGCATCGCGATCGGCGGCGCGTTGATCGATGGCGGACGCTTCGACTGGGAGCGCTCGGGCAACTATCCGACCCTGACGCAGCCAGTGGCCGGCTATCAGGGAATTGTGTTCACGGAGCAGTTCGGACCGGCGGCCTTCGTGATGCGCGCGCGCACCGAAGGGCTGCGGCAATTCGGCGCCTGCCTGTCGCCCATGAATGCGTTTCATCTCCTGCAGGGCATCGAAACCCTGAGCTTGCGTGTCGATCGTCATATGGCCAACACGATCGCCGTGCTCGAATTCCTGCAACGCAGTGCCGCCGTGGCCTGGGTGTTGCACCCCAGCCTGGCAAGCCATCCCGACCATGAACTCGCGCTGCGCCTGCTGCCGCGCGGTGCCGGTTCCATGATCAGCTTCGGCATCAAGGGCGGGCGCGCGGCCGGGGCGAAGTTCATCGAGGCGCTACGCCTCGCAAGTCACCTCGCGAATGTCGGGGATGCCAAGACGCTGGTCATCCATCCTGCCAGCACGACACATCAACAGATGAGTGCCGATCAGCTCAACGCCGCGGGGATCGGTGAAGACATGGTGCGCCTGTCGGTGGGAATCGAATCCGTCGAGGATATCGTCAGCGACCTCGGTCAGGCTTTGCATGTGGCAATGAAGCCCTGAGATACGCCGATGCAATTCATCATCGGCGGCCATTCTGTCTTTGGCGCGAGCGGTGGCCGAGCGCACGAATCCGGCCGGCCGCTGGCGCTGTTCGTGCATGGCGCCGGACTCGATCACACGGTCTGGGCACTGCAGAGT
>JBAVRE010000222.1:0-13157 GCA_049694695.1 Steroidobacteraceae bacterium
ATCTGGCTCCGCTCGGCACCGGCGTGTTTCCCGCGCTGAGTGAATTCGGCCACCGCGAACCCGACCAGCTGGCGAGCTGGTTTGCCGATTCCAGCGCGCATCTGCTCACCATCCTCAAGGAAGACAACCCGGTCGGCTTTGCCATGGTGCGCACCAGCGCCATGCCAACGGCTGGCGAGCGTTTCGAATACACCATGGCTGAATTCTTCATCGCCCGCGAGTGGCGTCGCCGAGGCCTCGGACAGGAAGCGGTGCGCCTGATCTGCGATCGCTTTGCCGGCCGCTGGCACATCATGGAATATCTGCGCAATGCACCGGCGGTGGCCTTCTGGCGTCGGGTGGTCAACGCCTATAGCGGCAGCAATTACCGCGAGCGCAGCAGCAGCGGCGAGGTGCATCAGTACTTTGAATCCGGAGCGGGGCGGGCACGCTGACAGCGCCGCTTTGGTGCCGGCCAGTGGCGGCGAATATCACCGGCAAATGTTATCCTGCCACCCTCTCGCCCACGCCAGCCGACCAGGAGTGCCCATCCCGACAATGATGTTCCGCGCGCTGGTGTTGCTGGGCTGCATGGGCGGCTCGCTGGTTTTCGCTGCGCGCCTGCCGGTTCTCAAACAGATTGACCTGCCGCATCCCTATTATTTTCGGGAAATGTACCTGCCGCAGCTGACCAGCGGCCCCGCCAGCGTCACCTGGTCACCGGATTCCAGGGAGGTCATCTATTCCATGGCAGGGTCCCTGTGGCGTCAGCGCCTGGGGACCGACACCGCTCAGCAATTGACCGCAGCTGCGGGCTACGACTATCAACCCGATTGGTCGCCGGACGGGCGCTGGGTTGCCTATAGCTCCTACGACGGCGAGTCGGTCGAGCTGCGGCTGCTGGATCTCGGCAGCGGCGAATCACACGCGCTCAGCAGCGCTGGCGCCGTGAACCTCGAGCCGAGATTCTCGCCCGATGGCAGGCGCCTGCTTTTTGTCTCGACCTCATTCAACCGGCGCTTTCACATTTTCACGGGCGATCTGCACGACGGGCAGCTCGTCAATGTCGTGCGCCTCACCGGTGAGAACCGCAGCCCGCTGCCCCGTTACTACTACAGTGCCTACGATCACGAAATCAATCCGCTTTGGTCGCGCGATGGCCGCGAAGTCATCTACGTGTCCAATCGCAATCACATCTACGGTACCGGCGGAATCTGGCGTGCGCCGGCCAGCGCTGCTGGCGAGGCCCGGGAAATTCATTACGAAGAAACCAACTGGAAGGCGCGCCCGGATATTTCTCCCGATGGTTCGCGGCTGGTGTTCAGCTCCTACACCGGCCGCGCCTGGAACAATCTCTGGGTGATGCCGGCTGGTGGCGGCGACCCCTTGCCAATCGCCTTCGGCGAGTGGGACCAGACCAGCCCGCGCTGGTCGCCGGATGGCAGGTCAATCGCGTTCATCGGCAATCGCGGCGGCAACACCGAGTTGTGCCTCATGCCGATGCCGGGAGGCAGTGTCTCCTGCCTGGGCGCGCCCCAGCGGCACTATCTGCATCCCATGGGGCAGCTGCACCTGGTATTGGCCAATTCCAAGGGTGGCTCCACCGCCGCGCGCATCAGCATTACCGATGCCGCCGGCAAGTTCCATGCGCCGGCCGGCGCGTGGATACACGCGGACGATGGCGTCGATCGCAGCCAGCAGCACTTCGAAGCGCATTATTTTCACGCCCGTGGTGAGACCAGCATCGACGTGCCTGCGGGCCCGGTCCATGTGGAGATCATGCGGGGCTTCGAGCGCAAACCGGAGGCTCACGATGTAACAGCGAGCGCCGGCCAGGTCACGGAGCTGGCGGTAAACCTGAGTGAGGGGACCTGGTCGGTTCCTGACAGCGGCCATTGGCTGAGCGCGGACGTTCACGTGCACATGAATTACGGCGGCGCCTATCGCAACCAGCCTGCACACCTGGTGCTGCAGGCGCAGGCTGAAGATCTCGGCCTGGTCAACGCGTTGATCGTCAACAAGGAGCAGCGCTTTCCGGATATTGCCTACAACGGCGCACATATCGACCCGGCCTCGGCGCCGGATGCACTGATCGTTCACGGCCAGGAATTTCACACCAGCTATTGGGGGCACCTGGGCCTGCTCGACATTGATGGCGCCATCCTGCCGGGCTATGCGGGCTATCCCAACAGCGCGGCTTCGAGTCTTTATCCGATGAATGCCGATATTGCCGATATCGCGCACGCCCGGGGCGCCCTGGTGGGCTATGTACATCCCTTCGATGAGGAGCCGCAGCCCGTACTCAAGCCGGCCGAGGCGCTGCATAACGAACTGCCGGTCGACGTGGCGCTGGGGAAGGTCGACTACATGGAGATCGTTGGCTTCAGTGATCACCGCGCAACTGCAGCCGTGTGGTATCGGCTGCTCAATCTGGGGTTTCACCTGCCGGCTGCCGGCGGCACGGATGCCATGGCCAATTTTGCCTCGCTACGCGGGCCGGTGGGGATGAACCGTGTCTACGCGCGCATCCCGGAAGACAACGGGCAACGTGACGATCGGGTGAAGCTGAGCCAGTGGCTCGAAGCGCTCAGGCAGGGCCGTAGTTTCGCCACCAATGGTCCGTTGCTCGGCTTCACTCTGGAAGCCGCGCAGATTGGTGACACCCTGAAATTCGACGCTGCCAGGCAGGCGGTTCATTATTCAGTGCGCCTTGAGTCCATTGTGCCGGTGGATCACCTGGAACTGGTCTGCAATGGCCGCGTCGTGAAATCGCTGGTCAATCGACCAGCCCTGGCGCAAGGTGAATTTCAGGGAACCATCAGATTGAATTCCAGCGGCTGGTGTCTGGTACGCGCCTCCACAGATACGGCTCGCCATCCGGTACTGGACAACTATGTCTATGCCACTACCAGTCCAATCTATGTCAGCATCGCCGGGCGGCGCGCCAGATCACCGCAGGACGCGCAATACTTTGCCGCGTGGATCGATCGCGTCAGCGAAGCTACCGCCGCCTACCCCGACTGGAACAACGCGGCTGAGAAGCACAGCGTACTCGACCGGCTTCGACAGGCCCGGGCGATTTTCGCAGCGCTGCAATGACTGCGCAGGTTGTCAGGTGAAAATCCTGAGATGGGCTGCAGGTTACTGCCATGCTCAAGCTTGAACACATCTACAAGGCCTACCACGGCAAGTCGGTCCTGACCGATATCAATCTGAGCGTTGCGGCGGGCGCGACGCGTGCCTTGATTGGTGCGAGTGGCTCCGGAAAATCCACGCTGCTGCGAGTCACCCTGGGGCTGATTCCGTTTGAAAAGGGCTACGTCAAGATCGACGATCAGCCGTTGCTGTCCTTCAGGCACTTCGAGTGGGCGGATCGCATCGGCTATGTGCCACAGGACGGCGGTCTGTTCCCGCACATATCGGCCCGACAGAATATTGCGCTGGTCCCGAAATTGCGGGGTTGGCCAAAGGCGCGGATCGAGGCCCGCCTGGCGGAGCTGCGCGCACTGGTGGGCCTGGAGGCGACTGACCTGGTCCGCTTTCCACACCAGCTGAGCGGTGGCCAGCGGCAACGCGCCTCGATCATGCGCGCCGCGATGATGGATCCGCCGGTCATGCTGCTCGATGAGCCGATGGGCGCGCTCGATCCACTGATCCGGCGCAGCCTGCAACAGGAGCTGAAGGCCATTTTCCAGCGCCTCGGCAAGACCGTGGTGCTGGTGACGCACGACCTGGGCGAAGCGGCTTTCCTTGCCGACCAGATCAGCCTGCTGCACGAGGGGCGCGTGCTGCAGACCGGCACTTACCGCGAACTGCTGCTCCGGCCCGCCGATCCGTTCGTGACGCTGTTCATCAATGCGCAGCGCAGCCTGCCTGACGCGGCAGCTGTGCCATGAGCAGGCAGCGCGCTATCTGGGCAGTGCTCGCCTGCCTGTTCCCGCTCATGACGATTGCCGCCGAGCGCATTGTGGTCGGTTCCAAGATCTTCACCGAGGGTTACATACTCGGGGAAATCGCCGCCCAGACCATCGAAGCCAGTTCGCGCATTCCGGTCAACCGCAAGCTGGGCATGGGCAGCACGGGGATTCTGTTTGAGTCACTGAAGAGCGGGGCGATCGACGTATACGCCGACTACACCGGCACACTGACTGAAGCGATCATAAAAAATCCGGATCTCAAATCGCTCGACGAGATTGCCGCCGCGCTCGCCAGCCTGGACCTGGTGATTTCCCGGCCACTGGGCTTCAACAACACCTACGCTCTGGCGGTAAAGGAAACATTCGCAGCAAAGTACAACCTGCACACCATTGGCGACCTGCTGCCACTGCAGTCCACCATCAAGGCGGCCTTCAGCTACGAGTTCATGGACCGCCAGGACGGCTACCGGGGCATGCTCGATCGCTACCACCTGAACTTCAATCCGCGCCAGGTGAAGCGCATGGAGCACAGCCTCAGCTACCAGGCGATCGGCGATGATGCCGTCGACCTGATCGACGTGTATTCCACGGACGCCAAGATCAGGAAACTCAGGTTACGCGTGCTCAGGGATGAGCTGGGGTACTTTCCCAACTATCAGGCCGTATGGGTCGCCAGGCAGTCTTTTGTTGAGAAATATCCAAATGAGTGGCGGGCGCTGCTGACGCTCGATGGAACAATCACCGAGGCGGCGATGCTCGAGATGAATGCGCAGGCCGATATTGAGAAAATGAGCTTCGAGCAGATTGCCGCGCGCTTCCTGGGTTCGGAGCGGGCGCTCACCGATACCCAGTGGAGCAGATTCATTCACCGCACTGCTGAGCATCTGTGGCTGGTCGGCGTATCCTTGCTGTTTTCGATTGTCATCGGTGTGCCGCTTGGCATTGCCGCCGTGCGTTTCCACGCCACCGGGCAGGCCATATTGCTGCTGAGCGCGGTCATCCAGACCGTGCCGTCACTCGCTCTGCTGTGCTTCCTCATTCCGCTGTTTGGCGTTGGCACGGCACCGGCGCTGGTGGCATTGTGTCTGTATAGTCTGTTGCCGGTGGTGCTCAATACTTACACCGGCATCAACTCCATCGATGCGCGCCACTTGGAGAATGCCCGGGCCTTCGGCCTGAGCAAGCCACAGATTCTGTTTCGCATCGTGCTGCCGTTGGCCAGTCCCACGTTACTGGCGGGAATAAAGACGGCTACCATTGTGAGCATCGGCACGGCGACGCTCGCCGCGCTGGTGGGAGCCGGCGGTTATGGTGCTCCCATCGTCTCGGGGCTGGCGCTCAACGATGTGCCCACCATACTGACCGGCGCAGTCCCGGCGGCAGCGATGGCGCTGCTGGCCCATGGTGTGTTCGAACTGCTCGAACTGTGGCTGGTGCCGGCCGGGCTACGCCAGCGCCGCACCGGTAGCTGAGCGCGCCGGCGCGGCAGCGCGCTGCAGCACCGCCGCCAGATACTTCCCGGTGATGGAGGCCGCATTGGCCGCCACCGTCTCGGGTGTGCCTTCCGCCACCACGCGCCCGCCATGCTCGCCGCCACCGGGCCCGAGATCGATGATCCAGTCGGCGGTCTTGATCACGTCGAGATTGTGCTCGATCACCACCATGGTGTGACCGGCATCGACCAGCTGCTGCAGCACCCCGAGCAGCTGGGCGACATCATGAAAATGCAGGCCGGTGGTGGGTTCATCCAGAATATAGAGTGTGCGGCCGGTGCCGCGTTTGGCCAGTTCGCGCGCCAGCTTGATGCGCTGCGCTTCGCCACCCGAGAGCGTGGTCGCGCTTTGCCCCAGGCGCACGTAACTCAAACCGACTTCGAGCAGGGTGCGCAGCCGGTTGGCACAGGCCGGCACGCTGGCGAACAGTCGCGCAGCATCCTCGACGGTGAGTTCGAGCACTTCGTGGATGTTCAGGCCGCGATAGCGCACTTCCAGGGTCTCGCGGTTGTAACGGCGTCCCCGGCAGACGTCGCAGGGCACGTAGACATCGGGAAGAAAATGCATCTCCACGCGCAGCACACCATCGCCCTGGCAGGCTTCGCAGCGTCCGCCGCGCACGTTGAAGCTGAAGCGCCCGGCGTCGTAGCCGCGCTCGCGCGCCTCGGGCACCTGCGCGTACAGCTCGCGAATGATCGTGAACAGGCCGGTGTAGGTGGCCGGGTTCGAGCGCGGCGTGCGGCCGATGGGGTTCTGATCGATGTCGATCACGCGCTCGAAGCGTTCAAGACCAGTGATGCTCTCGCAAGGGGCAGCGCCCTCGATGCCCGAATCGCTCAACGCCGCTGCGGCATGGCGAAACAGGGTGTCGTTGATGAGCGTTGACTTGCCCGAGCCGGATACGCCGGTCACGCAGGTGAACAGGCCGATCGGCACGCCGACCTGGAGATTCTGCAGATTGTTGCCGCGCGCACCGCGGATCTGGATGTGGGCGGCGCCGGGCCGGCGGCGCTGGCGCGGCACGGCGATCTGTTCCACACCCGCGAGATAACGACCGGTGAGCGATCCGGCGTTGGCGCAGATCTCATCCGGAGTGCCCTGCGCCACCACCGTGCCGCCATGCACGCCGGCGCCGGGGCCCAGATCAACGACATGATCGGCGCTGCGGATCGCGTCCTCGTCATGCTCGACCACGATCACGGTATTGCCAAGGTCCCGTAGCCGGCGCAGCGTAACCAGCAGGCGCTCGTTGTCGCGCTGGTGCAGGCCGATGGAGGGCTCATCGAGGATGTACATGACACCGGTCAGGCCCGAGCCGACCTGGCTGGCAAGGCGTATGCGCTGCGTTTCACCGCCCGAGAGCGTATCGGCAGCGCGATCGAGACCGAGATAGTCGAGGCCGACATCGGTCAGAAAGCGCAGCCGCTCGATGACTTCGCGGACGATGCGCTCAGCGACCGTGGCGCGCCAGCCGGCCAGCTGCAGGGCGCGAAAGTGCCCGAGTGCATGGCCGATGGTTAGATGGCTGAGTTCGGCAATGCTGCGCCCATCGATGAGCACCGCGCGCGCCACGCCATTGAGGCGCGTACCGGCGCACTCCGGGCAGGCACGTTCGCCGCGAAAGCGGCCGAGTTCTTCGCGCACCGCGGTCGATTCGGTTTCACGCCAGCGCCGTTCCAGATTGGGAATGATGCCTTCGAAGGCGTGGCGACGACGCTGGTTGGCGCCGCGCCCGTCCTGGAAGCGGAATTCGATTTCCTCGCCATCACTGCCGTACAGCAGTTTCTGGCGAATAGCCTCAGGCAGCGTGGTCCAGGCCGCCTCGAGATCGAAGTGATAGTGACGCGCGAGACCCTGCACCAGCTGGAAATAATGCGGGTTGTGCCGATCCCAGCCACGCACCGCGCCGCCGGCCACCGACAGATGGCGCTGGGTGACGACCCGCTGCGGATCGAAAAAATCCTGCACGCCCAGGCCATCGCAGGCCGGGCAGGCGCCGGCGGGATTGTTGAAGGAAAACATGCGTGGTTCGAGAGTCGGCACCGAAAAGCCGCACTCGGGGCAGGCGTGACGGCTGGAGAACACCAGCGGCGTGTCGTCGCCCTCCGTGAAGATGACGCGCGCCGTGCCATTCGCCAGGCGCAGGGCGGTCTCGAAGGATTCCGCCAGCCGCTGGGCGGCATCGGGGCGCACGCGAAAGCGGTCGACGACGGCTTCAATGGTGTGCTTGCGGCGCGGCTCGAGGGTCGGCGCCTGATCGAGCTCATAGACTTTGCCATCGATGCGCGCACGCACGAAACCCTGCGCCGCCAGGTCAATCAACAGCTGCGCGTGCTCGCCCTTGCGATCGATCACCAGCGGTGCCAGCAGCAGCGCTGGCCGTTCGGCGCCCGCCTGCATGACCTGGTCGACCATCTGGCCGACACTCTGCGCCGCCAGGTCAATGGCATGGGTCGGGCAGCGCGGCAGGCCGGCGCGCGCGAACAGCAGGCGCAGGTAATCGTATATTTCCGTGACCGTGCCGACCGTGGAACGCGGGTTGTGCGAGCCCGCCTTCTGTTCGATGGCGATCGCCGGCGACAGGCCTTCGATGCTGTCAACGTCGGGCTTGTCCATCATCGAGAGGAACTGACGCGCATAGGCGGAGAGTGATTCGACGTAGCGGCGCTGGCCTTCGGCGTACAGCGTGTCGAAGGCCAGCGAGGACTTGCCGGAGCCGGAAAGACCGGTAAAGACAATGAGCCGGTCGCGCGGCAGATCGAGATCGATGTTCTTCAGGTTATGGGTGCGCGCGCCGCGTACGCTGATGGTCTTCATGAGCTGCAGGTGCCTGGCTGGGCCAGCGCCGGTTAGACCCCAAATCGGGGATCGGCCATTCTACCCGGGGCGGCGTCCGCTTGGGCCGGTTGGGCAGCCGGGGGCCGCCTGGCGGGCATTATCGAAGGTATTTGGCCCCTATTTGGGGCCTTGCGGGGCGCCTGGCAGGCCCAATTGCCATCAAGCCGCCACAAACGACCGCTGCCGGGCGCCCGCCCGGCGACTACAATAGGCATCCCACTATTAATTGCCCGCAAGAGGGTCTGCACATGGCGCGCGGAGTCAACAAAGTCATTCTGGTCGGCAATCTCGGCGCCGACCCGGAAACCAGGGCCATGCCTTCCGGCATGACGGTCGCCAACATCCGCATCGCCACCAGCGAGAGCTGGAAAGACAAGCAATCGGGCGAGCAGAAAGAGCGCACCGAGTGGCACCATGTGGCGCTGTTCGGCCGGCTGGGCGAGATCGCCGGGGAATACCTGCGCAAGGGCTCCCAGGTCTATATCGAGGGATCGCTCCGTACCCGCAAGTGGCAGGATAAAGAAGGCCGCGATCGCTACACGACCGAAATCATCGCCAGCGACATGCAGATGATGGGCAGCCGCGGTGGCGGCGGCGGTGCTGGCGGCGGAGCCGGTGGTGGTGCCACGGGCAATTTCGAAGCGCGTGAGCGCAGCCCGGTTCCCGAGGGCGTGCCCGCCGGTGCCGGTGCCAGTGCTGAAGAGTTCGACGACGATATTCCGTTCTGATACATGGCCGGCCGCTACTACATAAAGACTTACGGTTGCCAGATGAACGAGTACGACTCCGCCCGCATGGCGGACGTACTGCGTGAGTCGCTGGGCTACGAGTCCACCGACGATTCCGCCAGCGCAGACCTGTTGCTGATGAACACCTGTTCGGTGCGCGAGAAGGCGCAGGACAAGGTGTATTCGCTGCTCGGCGAATGGCGGTTGCTCAAACAGCAGCGTCCGGAATTGATCATCGGCGTCGGTGGCTGTGTCGCGAGCCAGGAAGGCGCGGCACTGAGTGAGCGCGCGCCGTGCGTCGACCTGGTGTTCGGGCCGCAGACCATCCATCGCCTGCCGCAGATGCTCGCTGAGCGGCGCAGCGGCGGTCGCGCGGTGGTCGATGTGAGCTTTCCGGAGATCGAGAAATTCGATTCGCTCCCTGAACCGCGGGCCGAGGGCGCGCGCGCCTATGTGTCGGTGATGGAGGGTTGCAGCAAATACTGCAGTTTCTGTGTCGTGCCTTACACGCGAGGCGACGAGGTCAGCCGGCCGTTCGAGTCGGTGCTGGCGGAAGTGCGCGCGCTGGCGGCGCAGGGTGTGGGCGAGCTGACACTGCTCGGCCAGAATGTGAATGCCTATGCGGGGGCGGTTGCTGATGGCAGCGCCCGGGCCGATCTCGCCGCGCTCATCCACCACGTGGCGCGTATCGACGGCATCGAGCGCATTCGCTTCACGACTTCGCACCCACTGGAGTTTTCCGACAGCCTGATCGAGGCCTACGCCCAGGTGCCGAAACTCGCCAATCATCTGCACCTGCCGGTGCAGAGCGGCTCTGATCGGGTGCTGGCGCTCATGAAGCGCGGCTACACGGCGCTCGAATACAAGGACAAGCTGCGGCGCCTGCGCGCGGCGCGGCCGGACATCGCGATCTCCAGCGACCTGATCGTGGGTTTTCCTGGTGAAAGCGAACGCGATTTCGAGGCCACGTTGCGGCTGGTGGCCGAGGCCGGTTTCGACCAGTCATTCAGCTTCATTTACAGTGCGCGGCCCGGCACGCCGGCGGCCTCGCTGCCCGATGAGGTGACCCTCGAGATCAAGCAGCAGCGCCTGGCGCGCCTGCAGGCGCAGCTCGATGCGCAGAGCCTGGCGATAAGTCGCACCATGGTGGGCAGCACGCAACGCGTGCTGGTCGAGCGCCATGCCAGAAAAGACCGCGCCGAGCTGGCTGGTCGTACCGAGAACAATCGCTGGGTCAATTTTTCGGGACCGGCAAGCCTGTTGCAGCACTTTGTCGATGTGCAGGTGACCGAGGCGCGCCCGCATTCACTGCGCGGGCGGCTGCTGGCGCCGACGAGGATGTCCGCCTGAACGCTCCACAGACCGTCGCCGTACGTGAATTTCAACTCGAGCCCGCGGACAATGCGCGACTGGCCAGCCTGTGCGGACCGCTCGATGCCCATCTGCATCAGCTCGAGGCGCGCCTGAGCGTGCAGATTCGTCGGCGCGGACATGGCTTTCGCATTCAGGGCGAGCAGGCCGAGGCCGCCGAGCGCGCCCTGCGGCAGTTGCATGCGCAGGCGCTGCGCGGCGAACTCAACGCCGAGCAGGTGCATCTGTGTATTGCTGATCTGAACGCTGTGCCTGGCGCCGCCGATCCCGAGGTGGGCGGCGCCAGTTCCGTCGACCGCTTCGGGCATCACGATCCGCAGGCGGTGCGCACGCCGCGTGGCCTGTTGCGTGCGCGCGGCGAACATCAGCACGCCTACCTGGCCGCCATTCGCGATTGCGACCTTACTTTCGGCATCGGCCCGGCCGGTACCGGCAAGACCTACCTGGCGGTGGCCTGTGCAGTGGAAGCCCTGAGCGCCGAGCGCGTGCGTCGCATAGTGCTGGTGCGGCCCGCGGTCGAGGCCGGTGAGCGGCTGGGTTTCCTGCCGGGCGATCTGGCGCAGAAGGTCGATCCCTACCTCAGGCCGATCTACGATGCGCTCTACGAAATGCTCGGCTTCGATCGGGTCGCGCGGCTGATCGAGCGTGCGGTGATCGAAGTGGCGCCGCTGGCCTTCATGCGCGGCCGCTCACTCAACGACTCCTTCATTATTCTCGACGAAGCGCAGAACACCACGGTCGAGCAGATGAAGATGTTTCTGACGCGCATCGGCTTCGGTTCGAAGACCGTCGTCACGGGCGATGTCACGCAGACCGACCTGCCGGCGGGTCGCGCCTCGGGTCTGGGCCACTCGCTGCGGGTGTTGCGCACCGTCAAGGGCGTGGCTTTCTGTCATTTCGAGGCTGCCGATGTGGTGCGTCATCCGCTGGTGCAACGCATCGTGCAGGCTTATGAGGCCTTCGAACCAGGCAACGGAGCGTCGACTTGAGGGGCGAACCGACCGTGACCGTGCGGCGCTCCACGCGTCGCGGCTGGGTGCCCGGCGCGGCCGCGCTGCGTCGCTGGGCGGGCCTGGCCCTGGGCAGGCGGGCGCGCGGCAGCGAACTGGCGCTGTTGGTCGTCGGTGCGGCGCGCAGCCGCACACTCAATCGCCGCTATCGCGGACGCGACTACCCGACCAACGTGCTGTCCTTCCCGGCCGCAGCGCAACCGGCCGCGGCTTCAGTGATGCTGGGCGACATCGTCATCTGCCCGGACGTGCTGCTGCGCGAGGCGCGGGCACAGCACAAGACCCCGCGGGCGCACTGGATGCACCTGTACGTGCACGCTGTCCTGCACCTGATTGGCCATGATCACGGGCAGCGCGCACAGGCGCGGCGCATGGAACAGCGCGAAGTGCGCGTGCTGCGTGCGCTCGGTGTCGCCAACCCCTATCGGAGCAATTGATTCATGGCGCAGGCGAAAGGAAAAACCAAGAGCAGCGCCTCGGGCTGGCGCGACCTGCTGACCCGCACGCTGGCCGGCGGCCTCAAGGAGCGCAGCCAGATACTCGAGCTGCTGCGCGAAGCCTATAAGCGCGGCCTGCTCGATGCCGATGCGCTGGCGATGGTGGAAGGCGCGCTGACCATGGCCGAGCTGCAGGCGCGCGACCTGATGGTGGCGCGCGCCCAGATGGTGTGCATCCGCCGCGAAGATTCGCTGGCGAGCATCATGCCGGCGGTCATCGAGTCGGGTCATTCGCGCTTTCCCGTGGTTGACGGTGATCGTGATGACGTCGTGGGCGTGCTGCTGGCCAAAGACCTGCTGCGTGCGGCCAGCGCCAGCAGCGCAGCGCGTGAAAAATTCGACATGCGCGAATACCTCCGGCCGGTGGTGTTCGTGCCCGAAGCCAAGCGCCTCAACGTGCTGCTCAAGGAATTTCGCGGCAACCGCAATCACATGGCGATTGTCGTCGATGAGTACGGCGGTGTCGCCGGGTTGATCACCATCGAAGATGTCATCGAGCAGATCATCGGCGAGATCGACGATGAGTTTGACGTCGAAGACGATCTGAACATCCGCCCGCAGGGCGAGCGGCAGTTCATCGTGCGCGGTGCAACGCGCATCGACGAATTCAACGAGCACTTCGGCACCACGCTGGAAGATGCGGAATTCGACACCATCGCCGGCCTGGTCATGCAGCAGTTCGGACGTGTGCCCAAGCGTGGCGAGAGCGTGAGCATCGCAGCGCTCGAGTTCCACGTGCTGCGCACCGACCGTCGGCGCGTCGAGAGTCTGCGCGTCATCGTGCCGCCGGGCCCTGCGGCCGCCAAGTAGTGCGCCTCGACTACGCCCGTTGGCGGTGGTGGCTCGCGGTGCTGCTCGCCGGCGCCCTGTTGACGCTGGCCTTTGCGCCCTTTGGTTATTGGCCGCTGGCGATACTCTGCCCGGCCCTGCTGATGTGGCGCTGGCAGGGCGCTACGCCGCGCCAGGCCGCCGCGCTGGGCTTCTGGTTCGGGGTCGGCCTGTTCAGTGCCGGAACCTGGTGGCTCTATATTTCCATACACACGATTGCCGCGGCGCCGCTGTGGCTGACGTTGCTGCTGATACTCGCCCTGGTCCTGCTCATGGCCTCGTACTACGCGCTGCTGGGCGCCGTCAGCGCCTGGGTTTTGCCGCCCGGCTTCGGCTGGCGGTTGCTGGCGGGCCTGCCGGCACTGTGGTTACTCGACGAGTGGTGCCGCGGCTGGTTTCTGTCGGGCTTTCCCTGGTTGTCGCTCGGCTACAGCCTGATCGACAGCCCGCTGGCAGGCTACGCGCCCTTGCTTGGCGTGTACGGCCTGTCTGCGTT
>JBAVRE010000223.1:0-36105 GCA_049694695.1 Steroidobacteraceae bacterium
GTGTTAGTGGGAGCGTGCGGTGGTGCACCTCGGTCATGGGGTTTTCGGGACCGTGCGCGACAGGATGTCGCGCCCGGAGCCCCCATGGATGGGTTCATGGCGTTCCCGCAAACCCCATGACCGAGGCGCACCGCCGCACGCATGCGCCGACCCCGTCCTGTTCTCAGAGCGTACGCACGCCGTGGTCCGTGCCCACAATCAGCACATCGGCCGGCCGCGCGGCGAACAACCCCACTGTTACCACGCCCACGATCTGATTGATCGTGGCCTCCAGTGCGCGTGGCTCGGCAATCGCGAGGTCGTGCACATCGAGTATGTGATTGCCGTTGTCGGTCACTGTGCCGGCGCGCCACACCGGACGGCCACCGAGTGCGCTCAGCTGACGTGACACCAGCGCGCGCGCCATCGGTATCACTTCCACCGGCAGGGGAAAGCGGCCGAGCACCTCGACCAGCTTGCTGTCGTCGACGATGCAGACGAAGCGACGCGCGGCGGCCGCGACGATCTTCTCGCGCGTCAGTGCCGCGCCGCCACCCTTGATCAGCTCGCGCCGCGGGTTGGCCTCGTCAGCCCCGTCGATATAAATATCGAGATTGTCGACCTCATTGAGGTCGAGCAGGGGTATTCCGAGCGATCGCAGCCGGATGCTGGAGGCCTCGGAGCTGGAGACCGCACCGCGCAGACGGCTCTGCCACGGACCCAGAAGTTCGATCAGGGCATTGACCGTGGAGCCGGTGCCGACACCCAACACGGTGTCCGCGCGGATGAATTTCAATGCCGCGCCGGCGGCGCGCTGCTTCTTCTCGGATGCTGAAAGTGCCATGATTTCCAGCCTTTCTAAACGACTGTGCCCGCTTACGCGGGCACAGTCTTAGCTTTGAATCAGGCGAGTTGGAATTGCTTCCTTCCCGCCGCGAAGTAAAGGCCTTACTTCTTTTTCGCAGCTTTCTTCTTGGCCTTCTTCTTTGCTTTAGCCATGAGAGATCTCCATATCAGGTTAGTCCGGGGTCCGAGTATATACACGAGACATAAAAAAACAAGCGAGTGTGCAACTCAACAGCCAATGTGAACTTGCGCACACTCACGCGAGCGTGAGGATGAACTGCCAGTGATCGTCACTGACCGGGGTCACCGAGAGTCGATTGCCGCGGCGGAGCAGCAGCATGCCCTGGAGTTTTCCATCCTCGTGCATGCGCAGTTCATCGAGCGTGATGATGTGTCTGCAGCGGCGTCGCAGCTGCACATCGACGGCGTACCAACGCGGGTTGGCAGGGTCGCTGTCGGCATCATAGTGCTTGTTTTTCCGTTGAAATGCGCTCGGGTCCGGATATGCGGCGCGCACGACACTGGCAATGCCGGCGATGCCGGGTTGCGCACAGCTCGAGTGATAGATGAACACCTCATCACCGCGGCGGACCTCATCGCGAAGGAAATTGCGCGCCTGGTAATTGCGTACGCCATCCCAGGGGGAGGTGCGGCGCGGGAGCTTCGCCAGGTGATCGATGCCAAAGCTGTCCGGTTCGGTCTTGAGCAGCCAGTGACCCATCTGTCTTCACCCTCTATGGAAATACCTCAGCCCATGTTCGCTGATCACGGCATCGAGGGGTACATCATGCGGCGCCGACTCGATGTGCTCCAGGCGCTGGCACTCGAAGGCGATGCCGACCAGCAGCGGGCGCGGCCGCAGCCCAGCAGTGCGCGGCAGCGCGGCGAGCAGGCGGTCGTAGTAGCCGGCGCCATTGCCGAGGCGATTGCCGAGCTCGTCGAAGCCGACCAGCGGCATCAGCATGAGATCGAAGCGCCTGACATCGATGGTCGGCGTGCCGACCGGCTCGCCGATGCCCATCCGGTTGCGCGGCAGGGGGCGGCCGTAATCGCGCCGGAAAACCATGGTGTGGGCGCTGAAATTGCCGATGCGCGGCAGGTAGAGGCGGCAGCCGCGCCGCAGCGCCAACGCCCGTAGCGGCGCGGTCGGCACTTCGCTCGAGAAACTGGCGAACAGGCTGACGGCAGCGCCAGGACGCAGCTGCGGAAGGCGCGCCACATGGGTGGCGATGCGCTGCGCCAGCTGCTGGCGCCGCCACGAAGGCAGGGCGTCGCGGCGGGCGCGCAGCTCGCGCCGCAGGGCGCGGTGCGTGGCGCGGAGTGTGGGGTCGATGGCGGTCACTGGGCGGGCAAAGGCCTTGCACGAGCGGTACTGCCGGCGCGCTATCTTGGCGCGCGGCCAGCGAGAACAAGGCGTCACCCGAGATGCCGATGCAGACCGTCGCTCTCGACCAGAGCAACAGGTGGGACGTCCTGCGGCAGGTAAGGCTTTCTGCCCGGGGCAGACCTGCACAATGCTGCCGACTAGGAGAATCCCGAGGGTGTTTAAATTAGGGTCGAGAAGTAACCCGGCCCACTGTCGAACACCACAGGCGACGCGGTACCGACTCTACACTAAAGGTCGAGCTGTTGTCCCTTCTGCAGCGCGGTTTCCACGCGTTCCCGCAACTGGCGCACACGCGTGCCGACTTCCGACTGCGAAGCGTGATCCCGGTCACGCAGTCGCAGCAGTTCGTTGGCAATATTGAGGGCTGCCATGACCGCAATGCGATCGGCGCCCACCACCTTGCCGGTATCGCGGATCTCCTTCATGCGGGTGTTGAGAAACGCCGCGCTGTCGAGCAGGTCGCTGCGCTCGTCATTCGGGCAGGCGACGAAATAGTCCTTGTCGAGGATGCGCACATTGACGCGCGCGGCGTCGGCTTCGCCAGCGGCGGCCTTCATGCGCGGCTCACGCGCTGTGTTCCATGGCTTTGAGTCGACCGATCATCGCTTCGACCCGGGCACGCACCTGCTCGCTGCGATTCATCACCGTGGTCTTTTCGGCGGCCAGAGTCTCCTGGCGCTGGCGCAGGGCGCGATTTTCATCCTTGAGGCGCAGCAGCGTGGCCACCAGTTCATCGACGCGTTTTTCAAGGCGCCGCAGCTCGACATCTACGGCGGCGGTGCGATTGCTGTCAGTCATGCGAAAACTATAGTTCCGCGCGCGCGCTGCGGTCAATCAAAATACGCGCCTGGGCTATATATATGCACTGAAAGTTGCATCCGACCACGCTTGCGCCCTACCATCGCGGCGGTCACCAGCAAGTCCTGCGGGTTCAAGTGCCGAGCCACAGCAATTACGCCGAAATCCAGCGCCATTTGTCAGAATCCCGCGCCTTGACCGATGCCGCCGAGGCACACGGCACGCTCACCGGCGCACTGTGTGCCGCGGGCGCCTACCGCCTCGAGGACTGGCTGGCCGAGATACTCCCGGAAGATGCACTAGCTGCCGGGCACGAGGAAATGCTGCGCGCCCTGTATGAAGATACCTGTGTCGCACTCGCCAGCACGCTGATGCAGTTCGAGCCGCTGCTCCCCGATGATTCCCAGCCTCTGATGCAGCGCACCGAGGCGCTGACCCTGTGGTGCAACGGCTTTGTCTATGGCCTGGGGGTCAGCAGCGCCCACGATCCGGAACGGCTGCCGGGCGATGCCGGCGAGATCGTGCGCGATCTCAGTCAGATCATGCACGCCGGGGTCAATGAGGCCGATGGCCTCGAGGCCAACGAAGCCGCGCTCGCCGAGCTGATCGAGTTCGTGCGCGTCGGCGTGCAGGTTATTTTCGAAGACCTCGGTGCGCTACGCTCGAGCGCCAGCGCGCCCGACGCCACCTTGCACCAGACGCTGGCGCGGGGCGCGGACAGCGGTCGCCTGCACTGACCCCTAACTGCCATCAGGCGTCGATGAGGCGCGGAGTTGCTCACATGAAGAACACCATGGACGAAGAGTTCGCCCGCCGCCGCCGGGCGCTGATGCGCGAGATGGGGCGCGAGGCGATCGCCATATTGCCAGCCGCGCCACTGCGTACCCGTAACAACGACGTACACTACGGTTTCAGGCAGGACAGCGATTTTCACTATCTCACCGGCTTTGGCGAGCCCGAAGCGGTCGCGGTGCTGATTCCGGGGCGAGCGCAGGGCGAGTTCGTGATGTTCGTGCGTGAGCGCAATGCCGAGCGGGAGATCTGGGACGGCAAAAGGGCCGGGCCCGAAGGCGCGCGCCGCAGCTTTGGCGCCGACGATGCCTTTCCGATCACCGATATCGACGACATCCTGCCCGGTCTGATCGAGAGCCGCGCGCGTGTCTACCATACCATGGGCGTCTATCACGACTTCGATCAGCGCATAGTAGGCTGGGTGAATACGCTCCGCTCGCAGGCGCGCTCGGGGGCCCATCCGCCGCAGGAATTTGTCGCCCTCGATCACGTCTTGCACGACATGCGCCTGTTCAAGAGTCGCCGCGAGCTCGCGCTCATGCGCCGCTCCGGGCAGATCGCCGCCGGGGCACACGTGCGCGCCATGAAGTACTGCCGCCCCGGGCGCAATGAATACGAAGTGATGGCCGAACTGCTGCACGAGTTTGGACGGCACGGCGCCGATACCTCCTACTACCCGATCGTCGGCGGCGGCGCCAATTCCTGCGTGCTGCACTACAACGCCAACAACCAGATGCTCAAGGCGGGCGACCTGCTGCTCATCGACGCCGGCTGCGAGCATGATTTCTACGCCTCCGATATCACGCGCACCATTCCGGTCAGCGGCCGCTTCAGTCCAGAGCAGCGCGCGGTCTACAACGTAGTGCTGGCGGCGCAGCACGCGGCGTTTGCCAGGGTAAAACCCGGCAATCACTGGAACGAGCCGCACGACGCCGCGGTGCGTGCCATCACCCAGGGGCTGGTGCGTATCGGGCTGCTCAAGGGCACTGTCAGCAGTCTGATCCGCGATGGCGCCTACAAGCGTTTCTTCATGCATCGCACTGGCCATTGGCTGGGCATCGATGTGCACGATGTGGGTGATTACAAAGTGGGCGATGAGTGGCGGGTGTTCGAGCCCGGCATGGTGCTGACGATCGAGCCTGGCATCTATATTCCAGCCGGCAGCAAGGGCGTGCCCAGGAGTTTCTGGAACATCGGCGTGCGCATCGAAGATGATGTGGCGGTCACCAGGACTGGCTACGAAGTGCTCAGCGGCGCCGTGCCGACCGACGCCGACGCGATCGAGAAACTGATGGCTGCTGCGTGAGCAACGGCCTGTGAGCGCCGTGGCGCCCGTTTGCGTCGATGTTGCCATTGTTGGTGGCGGCATGGTCGGCGCCAGCCTGGCGCTGGCTCTGGCGGGCACACGCATGCGGGTGGCGCTGATCGAAGCGGTGCGTGCGGATGCCGCCGGGCAGGCCAGCTTCGATGAGCGCACCACGGCACTGGGCAATGGCAGCCAGCGCATCCTCGAGACCCTCGGCGTATGGGCGCAACTGGCCGCGCATGCCGCGCCGGTGCGCGAGATCCAGGTTTCCGAGGCGGGCCAGCCGGGGGCGGCCCGGTTGCGCGCTGCAGATCAGGGCCTGGCGGCGCTGGGGTATGTGGTACCCAACAGACAGATTGGCGCGGCGCTGTGGCAGGCGCTGCAGCAGCACAGTGGTGAGCTGGAGCTGCGCGTGCCCGCGCGCGTGCAGGCGGCGCACTTCGAAGCCCAGCATGTGCGTCTGCAGGTTGTCGCGAGCAACGCGCCCGCAAGCGGCAGCGAAGAAATCCAGGCGCGCCTGGTGGTGGCGGCCGATGGCGCGCTCTCGCTGCTGGCCCAGCGCGCCGGCATCGCCAGCGTGGTCGAGGACTATCAACAGGTGGCGGTAGTGGTGCACGTGGCGACCGACCGGCCTGCCAATGGCATCGCCTATGAACGCTTTACACCCAGCGGGCCGCTCGCGGTACTGCCGCTGTGCGATGGCCGTTACACCGTAGTGTGGACGCTCACGCCGGAGCGCGCCAGCGAGGTGCTGGCGCTTGCCGATGAGTCATTCATCGCACAACTGCAGCAATGCTTTGGCTGGCGTGTTGGACGCATGCTGCGCGTCGGAGCGCGCGCCTCCTATCCGCTGCGCCTGTCGAGAGCCGAGAGCGTGCAGGGGCCGCGACTGGCACTGGTGGGTAACGCCGCCCAGGCCCTGCATCCGGTGGCGGGCCAGGGATTCAACCTCGGGCTGCGCGATGCCGCGCTGCTGGCCGAGATCCTGGTCGCTGCCGACGACCCCGGCGCCCCGGCAGTGCTTGAAGATTACCAGCGTCGCCGCGCCACGGATCGACGCGGCATGATCGGCTTCACCGACGGACTGGTGAAACTCTTCGCCAGCGAGCGAGCCGGGGCCGCTCTGGTCCGCAGCCTCGGATTGCAGCTCTTTGATCTCCTGCCGGGCGCCAAGCGTGCCATGGCGCGCGTCAGCTGGGGTTTTGGCACACAGACGCCGCGGCTGATGCGCGGACTGCGGCTGGGTTGAGCGGCTCTCGATATGACTACTGATTTCGATATCGTGGTGATAGGGGCGGGACCGGTCGGTGCGGGCACGGCGGCACTGCTGGCGTGCCATAGCGGTGTCGACCCGGCGCGCATCGCTTTGCTGGCACCGGAGCTGGCCGCCATCACACCTGCGGCGACGCCGCTGGCGATCGATGCGCGTACGCCACCCGAGCTGCGCGTCGCGGCGCTGTCGCGCGCCAGCGAGCAGATTCTGCGTCACGCTGGCGCCTGGGATCATCTGCCGGCAGCACGGTTGTGCGCCTACGAGCGCATGCGCGTCTGGCACGCATCGGTGCCGGCTGACGGCTCTGCGGCATTGTGCTTTGACGCGGCCGAACTGGCTGAGCCCAACCTGGGCTACATCGTCGAAAATCGTGCACTGGCCAACGCCGCACTCAGCAGTTTTCGCGAACGCGGCGGCGTCCTGCTCGCGAGCAATGTCAGCGCCCTGAACAGCAATGCCGATTGCGTCACGCTGCACGCAGCCGGTGGCACGCACACGGCACGTCTGGTCATCGGCGCCGATGGTGCACGCTCGCAGGTACGCGAGTGGCTTGGCATTGAAATCAGCGTTCACGACTACCAGCAGAGCGCCATCGTCGCGACCGTGGCAACCGCCAGGCCCCATCAGCACACCGCCTGGCAGCGATTCCTCGCCAGCGGACCACTGGCGCTGCTGCCGCTGTTCGATGGTTCCTGCTCAATCGTCTGGTCGGCTGACAAGGCCCTGGCGGATGAACTCATGCAACTGGATAGCGTGGAGTTTGCCGCACGACTCACTGCGGCCAGCGACGGCGTGCTGGGCGGTATACGGCTGTTGAGCGAGCGCCTGGCCGTGCCCCTGCAGCGGCGTGTGGCACGCCGCCTCATCGGACCACGCAGCGCCTTGCTGGGCGATGCTGCGCATGTCGTGCATCCTCTGGCCGGACAGGGTTTCAATCTCGGCCTGCTCGATGCGGCAGCGCTGGCCGAAGCCCTTGCGCTCGCCGTGCAGGAGCGCGAAGACCCCGGCGCGGCGCGTGTACTGCGCCGCTACGAACAGGCGCGCCTGACGCACAATGCGCTGATGAGCGCGTCCATGAGTGCCTTCAATGAACTGTTTTCGCGTGGACCGGGCCCCGGCGGGTGGCTTGCGGCCCGATTGCTGGGGCTGGCCGGCGCCAGCGCCACGACGCGCCGCTGGTTTGCGCGCCGCGCACTGGGTCTGAGTGGCGAGCTGCCGTCCCTGGCGCGCGGCGGGCGGCTGGCGCGGGCGGCGTCATGGTGAAACTACTGTTATGGTTGCTGCTGTGGGTGCTGTGCTGGCCCCTGGCCGTACTCGCACTGCTGCTCTGGCCGCTGGTCTGGCTGATCTCACTGCCCCTGCGCCTCGTGGGCATCGCGCTCGAGGGGGTTTTTGCGTTGCTGCGTGCCATTATCATGTTGCCCTCGCGCCTGCTCGGCGGGCCAAGACCGTAAGGAGTCTGACCATGCTGCGAATCCATCGATCAGGTATCACCTTCCTGGCGTTGCTGCTGCTGGCCGCCGGGTCGGTGCCCGGGCGCGCCCTGGCCGCTGACAAAAAACCGCCCGCGGCCGGCGCTCAGCCGACCTACGCGGACGATGAAGTCATCAGGGCCGCCAACGATTTTTTCAAGAACGGCGCCGCTGATCTGGGCAAGGTGCTCACCAAGGTGTTGCGCGAGAAGGGTCAGCCGGTGGCCTTCATTCGCGGCGAGGAGGCGGGCGGCGCGATCGGTGTCGGCGTGCGCTACGGTCATGGCGACCTGGTTTACAAAGGCGGCGCCGGCCGCAAAGTGTACTGGCAGGGCCCATCGATCGGGTTTGACCTGGGCGCCAATGCCGTCAAGGTGTTCGCACTGGTTTACGATCTGCCGACCAGCGAACGCCTGTTCCGGCGCTTCCCAGGCGTCGAAGGCAGCCTGTATTTCGTTGGCGGTTTTGGCGTGAACTATGTGCAGGCTGACAAGACCGTGATTGCGCCGGTGCGCTTCGGTGTCGGCTGGCGGCAGGGCATAGCCATCAGCTACATGCACTTTTCACCCAAGAAGCGCATCAATCCGTTCTGAGACCAGGAGATCGCATGACCAGCACTGCCAAGCGCGCCCAGGACCGGGATGAGCGGATGCCGGCAGGCATCCCGTTCATCATCGCCAACGAGTTTGCCGAGCGCTTCTGCTTCTATGGCATCAACGCCATTCTCTCGGTCTACATGGTGCAGTTCCTGCACTACGGCGATGCCAAGGCGACCAGCTGGCAGAGCCTGTTCAAGTTCGCAGCCTATTTCTTCCCGCTGGTGGGGGCGATCGTCTCTGATGTCTTCTGGGGCAAGTTCCGCACCATCATCACTTTTTCGATGGCCTATGTGCTGGGCTGTTCGATACTGGCGCTCGGGCCGCCGAGCCCGCTGACGCTGGGCGTCGGCCTGGGATTCATGGCTTTTGGCACCGGTGGCATCAAGCCCTGCGTTTCGACCAACGTGGGCGATCAGTTCACCAGCAAGAACCAGCATCTGATCGAACGCGCCTTCAGTTATTTCTACCTGTCGATCAATGCCGGCTCGTCGATCTCCATCTATTTTTGCCCGGTGCTGCTCAACAACTATGGGCCGAAGGCCGCATTCGGCATGCCGGCGGCCATGATGGCGGTGGCGACGCTGGTGTTCTGGATGGGTCGCAAGCGCTTCGCGGTGGTGCCGCCAGCCGGCAAGCAGTGGCTGCGTGACATCGTCTCGCCCGAGGGCCTGCGCCTGGTGGGCAGGCTGCTCATCCTGCTGGTGTTCATCGCCGGATTCTGGGCGCTCTGGGATCAGAGCAACGGCCAGACCTGGACACTGCAGGCAACTTCCGACCTCATGGATAAGACGCTCTGGCCCGGCTATACGCTGCTGCCGGCGCAGATCCAGGTGGTCAACGGCCTGCTGATACTGATCATGGTACCGATCTTCACCTTCGGAATCTATCCGCTGGCGGGCCGGTTCTTCACGGTAACGCCGCTGCGCAAGATAGGCGTGGGCATGTTCGTGGCGGCGCTCTCCTTCCTGATCGTCGCCAGCATTGAAAAGAAAATCCAGAATGGCATCGGCGTCTCGGTCTGGTGGCAGCTGCTGGCCTACGTGGTGCTGACGGCCTCTGAGGTGCTGGTATCGATTACCGCACTGGAGTTCTTCTACAAGCAGGCGCCGCTGCGCATGAAGAGCTTCATCATGGCGCTGTACCTGTGCGCGATCGCCTTTGGTAACCTGGCTACGGCAGTGGTCAACAACGCCATGGTGCGGGAGTTGCCGGGCAGTACTGCCGTCGCCGGGAGCGAAACCTGGGTGAGCCTGCCGACCGGCATCAGTGTCGTGACCGGCCAGAAGATCGACTTCGACAATTCCGGCCTGACCGTGCATGGCGCCAATGGCAAACTGGCGCCCCTGGCCGGTACTTTCCTGGTCTCGGAAGTGCAGGGCAATCGCATCCGCCTGATGGACAATGAGCATCGCCGGCCGGTGTCGACCACCGGCGAGTGGAATGCCAGCGGCGCGCAGGTCTCCACCTACCGGCTGGTGGGGCCGGAGTATTTCAATTTCTTTGCCTACGTGATGGCCGCACTGGGCGTAATTTTCATCGGGGTCGCCAAGGTCTACCGCGAAGAGACTTTTGTGCGCGTGGATGAGCCGCCAGCGCACTAGCCGAGGGCGCGCCAGTGGCAGTCAGCGAGCAGTTCAACACCCTGGTGCTTGACCTGTTGGGCGAGGTAACCGCGGTCAGTGCGCGTCGCATGTTCGGTGGCGTGGGCTACTACGCTGGCGGGCTGTTCTTCGCACTGGCCGATGACGAGCAGCTGTATTTCCGGGTCGATGACAGCAATCGCGGCGACTTTACGGCTGAGGGCATGGCGGCCTTCAGCCCGATGGGTCCGGGCAGCAAATCGATGAGTTATTTTGCCCTGCCGCCGCGGCTCTACGACGAACCGGAAGAACTGGCACAGTGGACGCGCCGCGCTATTGCGGTCGCTCGCCGGGCGCCACCAAAGACATCGCGATCGGCGCCGCGCGCCGCGCCGCGCCGCCGGCGCTAGCGACCGCGCGTTGCAGATGGGCTTCACCGGCAGTGACCAGATCTATGCCCAGCCGATCGGCCTGCTGCATGACGCATAGCACGAGCTCGCCAAATTCAAGTGCGGCCCGTTCCCGGGCCCAGCTTTGCCGCTCCGCAGTAAAGCGTTGCAACAGCTGCTTGACTTCGATGAGGGTCACGGGCGGTACGTTCATGTGGCGGCGGAACCAGGCATCATTTTCAGGTGGCGCATTAGGCCGCAAACAGCGCCGGGCTACATCGGCACTTGCGTGGACTGAGAACTGCGTCGCATGCTCCGGGTTCCTGGCGCCCGCTGGCGCGCCGATATGTGGTCCATGGGAATACCGACAATGACGATGGATGTGAATGAATTCGCCGGGCGCTGGGGCCGCCGCGCCATCCGGCTGCTGGTGCTGGCCTCCGGCATGCTGTTCATGGTGCTGGTGAGCGGCTGGACGCTAGTAAAAATATTGGCCCTGTCGCGCAGCGGTCATGAGCTGCGCGCCGCGCTGCTCGGCGCGGCGCTGCTGCTCGTGTTCCTGGTCTGGTTGCAGGTAATGAGCCTGAACTGGCGCGCCGTGCGCGAGCGCGACAGCAGTGCCGACAGCGACGCGCCCTATACACCGCCGGACGCGGACGAAGGCACGGGAATCTGGGGCGTGGGCGGCCCAGCCATGCGCGAGCCCGGGAGCACCGGCACCTGGCCGAGCCGCAACATCGACCGGCGCTATGAGGAACGCGACCCCTAGAAGTGCGCGTCGATGCGCTTGGCCAGAAAGGGGCCGAGATCAAGATTCATGCCGCGCTCGTCGGCTTGCTGTCCCAGGTACTCGCTGACGATCATGTACTTGACGACATCACGGAAACTGCAGCCGCGTTCACCGGCCCAGTCTTCCAGGCTGGCATGGGTACGCCAGACGATGGCGCGCGCGCCTGCGGCATCGAGATTCACGCGCCGGGCAATGACAGCCTCATAGAGTTCATCACCTTGCAGCTGCGGATGCAGACTGCGGATCGCGTGATAGGCGGCCAGCGACTCGGAGCAGACCCGGCCGGCAAACAGGCGCTCTTCGATACGCTTGACCTTGTCGGCGAGCAGCGCGCGCAGTCGCTGCGTTGGTGACTCGTGTTTTTCAGCGACGTCCACGTCGGCTCCAGATGCCCTGTTAAGGTCATCATAACAACTCCACTGCTGCCGGCGACAGCGCTGCGGAGTCAGAATGTCGCTTGATTCATCAGCCTGCGAGCGACTCGGTGTTCTGTGGTGATTTCCCTGCGCGACGTAGAACCAGGCAATCGGGCATGGGTACCCACTGGCCCAACCGACAGTTGGCCGGGCGCGGTTATCGGCGCTGTGCGCCGCAACTGTAGCCCGGGGCGCTTGCCATAACGCAGCAGCGGTGTGGACGCGCTCCGATCTTGGCTGATTTTGCGAACCGCATCTCGAAACTGTGTCAAATCGGGGCGGCGCCTGCGCCCTCGTTCGCCCATAGTCACTGCCAGAGCCTGCAAGGCTCAGGAGTCCGACCATGGCAGCGTCACGCACCCAGCGAGTCACTATTGCCAGAGCGTTGGCCGCATTGATGGCCGCGACCCTGCTCGCTTCGGCCGCGTGTGGCGCCGCTGAAAAGTGGGGTCCGGTTGCGCCGCCCGGACCGCAGTTCATGTTGTATATCTCCCGGCCCCTGGGCGCTGTGGGGCGCGTGACCAACCTGTACGGCCTGAGATTTGAGCGCACCAATTCGGCAAACATCGACGCCAGCACGCGCTTTGCAGCGCCGCTGCGCCATCGCACGCTGATCGATCTGCAGTTTACGCGCGGTTCGGCCGCGCGCTTTCAGTTCGGCTCGCGTACCACCTGGGACCTGGGCCTGCGACAGCTGGGGCCAAGCTCCGAGCTGGTTGATTCACCGTGGCGCCCGGACGCCATGAGCGCCAGGACCATTCCGGTCGTACGCCTGCCCTAGCGACTTTGAGTCCGGCGCGCTGCCGCCGCGTGTAAACTAGTTGCCGCTTCGGTGCGGCAGTTCGCACGTCTGGAGGGCGCCATGCGCGTCGAGTTCGCTAGCGCGGCAGCAGGCTGATGGATCGCCGCTCCGAACTGATCAGCAGCGCGCTGCTGGTGCTGACCATCGCCGCCCTGCTGCTGGGCACCTACGCCGTGCTGCGTCCGTTTCTGCCAGCCATCGTCTGGGCAGGCATTGTCGTGGTGGCGACCTGGCCGATCATGCTGCGCGTGCAGCGATTTTTTGGCGGCCGGCGCGCGCTGGCCGTGACGGTCATGAGTGCCGGACTGTTCACCGTGATAATGGCACCGATCACGATGCTGCTCGGCACGCTCGTGACCCGCCTGCCGGAATTGCGCGAACTGGGTGTGCGTGTGATGGCGGGTCCATGGCTGGACCCACCGGCCTGGCTGGCGCGCATGCCCTACGGCGCCACGCTGACGGCGCAATGGCAGCACCTGGTGGCGCAGAGCAGCGCGGACTGGGCCGAGTTCTTCAAGCCCTATGCCAGCAGGGCGGCACTGTGGGTCAGCCAGCACATTGGCACACTGGGCGGGCTGACTCTCGAATTCCTGCTGACGCTGGTGCTGGTAGTGGTTTTCTATATTCACGGCGAGCCAATCGCGCTGCTGGTGCAACGCATCGGGCGACGCATCGGCGGTGCGCGCGGCAGCGAGAGCGTGGTCCTGGCGGTGCAGGCGATGCGGGCGATCGCCGCCGGTGTGGTGCTCACCGCACTTGTCGAAGCGCTGCTGAGCGGCCTCGGGCTGTGGGTGGTCGGGGCACCCGCGGTGGCGGTGCTCACTTCGCTGATGTTCATGCTGTGCGTGATGCAGATCGGGCCAATGCCAGTGCTGATCCCCGCGGTCCTGTGGTTATGGTTTCAGGGGGAAGCCGGTTGGAGCATTGCACTCGCGGTGTGGGCTGTGACCATGGCGGTAGGTGAAGGGTTGCTGCGCCCGTGGCTGATTCAACGCGGGGCCCGCCTGTCGTTCATCCTGGTCCTGGGCGGGGTGATCGGCGGACTGCTTGCCTTCGGCGTCGCGGGCATCTTTATCGGACCGATACTGCTGGCCGTGGTCAAGCGACTGCTGGAGCGCTGGGTGGCGGAAGCGAGCTGAGGCGCAGAAGGTTCAATTGCGGCTCGCCACACTGATGGCTGCCAGCAGGGCTTCGATGTCGGCCACGTCCATGTCGTAGGCCGTAACCAGTCGCACTACCGGCAGCGGCTGAGCGGGAGGCGCGGGCCATTGATAGAACTCAAAGCCGGCGGCATGCAGGGCCGTGATCATCGTGGCCGGCATGGCCGCGAACACTTCATTGGCCTGCACCGGCTGCACCAGGGACAGGCCGCGCTGCTGCAGTCCCGCCGCAAGTTGGCTCGCCAGGGCGTTGGCATTGCGCGCATGGCGCAGCCACAGCCCGTTTTCCAGGCAGGCCACCAGCTGTGCACTCAGGTAGCGATGCTTGGACCACAGGTGACCGGCGCGTTTGCGGCGCAGCTCGAAGTCATGCGCCAGTTCGGGGCGAAAGAAGATCACCGCCTCGGCCGCCAGCGCGCCATTCTTGGTGGCGCCAAACGACAGCACATCGATGCCGCTGCGCCAGCTGCCCTCGGCCGGGGTGCAGCCCAGATGGGCGATCGCATTGGCAAAGCGTGCGCCATCCATGTGCACCTTCAGGCCCAGCTCATGCGCGCTGCCGGTCAGCGCCGCCAGCTCGGTGCGTGAGTACACCGTGCCCCACTCGCTGGCCTGTGAAAGGCTCAAGGCTGCGGGCAGCACATGGTGCACGCCCATCTCGCGGGCATGCGCGACCGGCGGCGCCAGTTGCGCGGCGTTGATTTTTCCATCGGGCGAATGCAGTCCGATGAGCTTGGCGCCGCCGCTGTAGAACTCAGGCGCGCCGCACTCGTCGGTGTTGACGTGCGCTTCCGCATGGCAGTACACGGCGCCGAAGGGGGGCGCGAGCGTGGCCAGCGCCAGCGCATTGGCGGCGGTGCCGGTGGCCACAGGATAGATTGCCAGCTCGGTCTCGAAGACTTCGCATGCCAGGCGCTGCAGGCGCGCCGTCCAGGGGTCATCGCCATAGGAATGCACGCTGCCGGTGTTGGCCTGCTGCAGCGCTGCCATGACCTCGGGCGCCACTGGCGCGACGTTGTCACTGGCAAATGAGCGTCGGGACTGAGACATGCATCCTCCGGAAATGTGCGCAATAGCTGCGATAATCCAGCGTATGTACTGGTGGGTCAATCTTTCGCAGGCGCGCCGTCATGAGCTCGACGCGGGCTACCTGTGGTCGGCGGCGCCGGCCATGCGCCGGGCTCGCCCCGGCGACGTGGTCTTCGTGCACGCCGGCGGCAGCCTGGCGCGGCTGGGTCTGGTGACCGGCGCGCCCTTTGCGGCGCGCCGCAGTCTCACCGCCGGCCGCCGCGGCGTACGCCGCAGCAGCGAGGGTCTGCGCCTGCCGGTGCACTTCGAAGAACTCATGCAGGCGCTGCGGCCGAGCGACCATCTGGCGGCTTTCCGCAAAGTGCTGCCGGCGCGCCACTCACCGCTGCGCGCCACCGGGGATGCCAATCCCACGGTGTATTTTGCCGCAGTGGCCGAACCGCTCGCCGGCCTGCTGTGCGAGCTGCTGGGCGGCCAGGTCGAGGAACTGCAGCGCGCCGCGCCGGCCCTTGGCAATTCGGAGCGCGCCGATGAGGTCGCTGAACAGGCGCTGCTGGCGCGGCTGGATCTCGACGCCGGTACGCGCAAGCGGTTGATCAGCGCGCGCCGCGGGCTCGGTGTCTATCGCGAGCATGTTGAACGCCACGAGCAATGCTGTCGGCTCACCGGCCTGCTCGATCGCCGTCACCTGCGGGCACGGCACATCAAACCCTGGCGCGATTCCAACGATCGCGAAAAACTCGACGGCTGCAACGGCCTGCTGCTCTCGCCGCACGTCGACCAGCTGTTCGAGCGCGGCCTGATTTCCTTCAGTGACGCCGGCGAGCTGCTGGTGGCGCGTCAGCTCAATCCGGCGGTGCTGCAGGCCTGGGGCATCGCGCCGCCCCGCAAGGTCGGCGCCTTTCAGCCTGGTCAGTGCAGCTATCTCTAATGGCATCGGCAGCAGGTCTTCGAACAGGGTGAGGGCGGCCGACGAATCGCCTAAACTGGGCTGATGAGCTCACGAGCGCTGTTTCCAACCCTGGTCTATGCCGCCCGACTGGCGCCCACCGCAACTGCTGCCACCACGGCGCTGAATCGCCAGTTGCTGCGCGAGTGCCTGCAACTGCGCCATGACGATCGTGCCGGCCGGGCCTGGTCGGCGCGCAACTACCCCGGCGGCTATACCTCGTATCAGACACAGTGCCGGTTGCAGAACATATCGCCGACTTTCGCCTTGCTGGAGCAGCGCCTCAACGTTCATGTGCAGCGCTTTGCCCGCGCGCTTGATTTCGACCTGCGTGGCCGCAAGCTGATCATGACCGATTGCTGGGCGAACATCATGCGCCGCCGGGTAGTGCACAGCCTGCACCTGCATCCGCTGGCGAGCATCAGCGGCACCTATTACCTGCGTACGCCGCGCGGCTGTGCCGGTCTGAAGTTTGAAGATCCGCGTCTCGAGCGTTTCATGGCGGCGCCGCCGCGCAAGCCCGGGGCGCGGCTGCGCAGCCAGGCCTGGGTGACGATTCCGGCGGTGGCCGGCAGACTGGTGCTGTTTGAGAGCTGGTTGCGTCACGAGGTGCCGCCCAATCCGGTCGATGATGAGCGTGTCAGCGTCAGTTTCAATTACAGCTGGTTCTAGAATCTGCGCACGGAGTGGAGCCATTGACCGCAACCAACCTGATTCTGGCGCTCATGGTGATCACCAGTCTGATCGGGCTGTACGCGGCGCCGCAGCTCATTGAACGCAGTCTGTTCCGCCCCTTCTGGCTGCTGCCACGCAACCAGTATCTGACGCTGCTCAGCAGCGCTTTCGTGCACGCCAGTCTGGCGCACCTGCTGTTCAACGCCTTCACCTTCTGGTCCTTCGGCACGCAGCTCGAGGCCGTGATCGGCACGCCGCGCTTCGTCACGCTGTACTGCTTTGCCTTGCTGGTGAGTGACTGGGGCACCTGGCTCAAGCATCGCAATGACGCCAACTACGCCTCACTGGGCGCATCGGGTGCCATTCTGGGGGTGCTGTTCGCCGCCATTGTCTATTTTCCGACGCAGAATCTGTACCTGATGTTCCTGCCGGTGCCCATTCCAGCGCCAGTGTTCGCGGTGGCCTATCTTGCCTATACCTGGTACGCGGCGCGCTCAGCGCGTGGGCACATCAACCACGATGCGCATTTCAGCGGCGCGCTGGCGGGGATGGCGTTCGTGGCACTCACCGATCCCACCGCCTGGCGGCGTGCCATCGATCTGCTGGCACGCTAACATGCGGCGATGAAAGATCTCACCGTGGGCCCGCTGCGCGGCCAGCTGCTGGCCATGGCGGCGCCGATCGCGATCGGCATGCTGTTTCAGACCTTGTATTTCCTGATCGATCTCTATTTCGTGGGGCGCCTCGGCAATGCCGCGATTGCCGGAGTCGCATCCGCCGGCAATCTGAGCTTTCTGATCCTGGCCTTCACGCAGGTGCTGGGCGTGGGCACGGTGGCGCTGATCGCGCAGGCGGTGGGCCGCAAGGATCAGTCGGGCGCCACGCTGGTATTCAACCAGGCCATGAGCATCGCGCTGGCCGGTACGGTGGTGTGCCTGGTGCTCGGCTATCTGGGTGAGCACGCCTTCGCGGCCACCTTTGGCTCCGACCTGCCCACCCGTGCAGCGGGCAGCACCTATCTGCATTGGTATCTGCCGGCCCTCGCGTTGCAGTTTGTGCTGGTGGCCATGGGTTCCGGGTTGCGCGGCACGGGCATCGTCAAACCCACCATGGCGGTGCAGATGATCACCGTGCTGCTCAATGTACTGCTCGCGCCGATACTGATTGGCGGTTGGCTGAGCGGACACCCGCTGGGCGTGGCCGGCGCCGGGCTGGCCAGTTCCATCTCGGTCGCCGTCGGAGTGTTGCTGATGGCGATCTATTTCCATCGCCTCGAGCACTACGTCGCCTTCGACGGTGCGCAGCTGGCGCCGCGCTGGAGCAGCTGGCGGCAGATCTTTGCCATTGGCCTGCCGGCCGGCGGCGAATTCCTGATGATGTTTGTCATCTTCTCGTTCCTGTACTGGGTCATCAAGCCGTTTGGTGCGCCGGCACAGGCCGGCTTTGGGGTCGGCTCGCGGGTCATGCAGGGAATCTTCCTGCCGGCGATGGCCGTGGCTTTTGCCGTCGCGCCCGTGGTTGGCCAGAATTTCGGTGCGCGCCAGTGGCAGCGTGTGCGCGGTGCCTTCTGGAGCGCCACCTGGATGAGCGCGCTGGCGATGCTGCTGGCCATGCTGCTGTGCCTGTGGCGCGCACCGGCCCTGATCCGTTTCTTCACCAGCGATAGCGCGGCGATCCAGGTTGGCGCCGATTACCTGCGTTTTATCGCCTGGAACTTCCTGTGCAGCAGTTTTATCTTTACCTGCTCGGGCGTCCTGCAGGGACTGGGCTACACCTGGCCGTCGCTGTGGGGCTCGGCTTCGCGGATCTTCACGTTCATCCTGCCGGTGCTATGGCTGGCCAGCCAGCCGGGTTTCGCCATCACGCAGGTGTGGATGATGTCGATCACTTCAGTGGTGCTGCAGGCGCTGCTGGTCGGTGCGCTGACCCTGCGCCACCTGCGGCGGGTAACTGCTGCTGCCGGCGCCTGAACGCTGCGACTACTGCAACGCCAGCTGATCGATCTGCGCCGCGCAGATGAAGTCGTTGTCCGACAGGCCACCGACCGAGTGTGTGTTGTAGCGCACGCGGCAATAGTTGTAGCCGACTTCCAGGTCGGGATGGTGGTCTTCGATGTTGGCGATATGCGCCAGCGCATTCACGAAACTCATGGTGCGGTAGAAATCGACGAATCTGAATTCGCGCCGCAGGCTGCTGGCATCGGCGGCGAGCTGCCATTCGCCGGACAGAGCGCGCATCTGCGCCTGGGCCTGTGCAGCGCTGAGCGCCGGCACACCGCCCTCGCAGGGTACGCAGCGTCTGGATGTGAGTTCGTTCATGTGCAGGCCTCCGGTGGTTGCGGGTGCGGGTGGCCGTCCCGCTTGGGGTAGCGCCGGGCGACATACTGCTCCACCAGCTGCTGAAACTCCTCGGCAATGCGCTCGCCCTTGAGCGTCACGGTCCTGGCGCCATCCTCGTACACCGGCGCGACCGGCCGCTCGCCGGTGCCGGGCAGGCTGATGCCGATGTTGGCGTGCTTGCTCTCACCGGGGCCGTTGACCACGCAGCCCATCACTGCCACCGACAGGTCTTCAACGCCGACGTGACTGCGCCGCCACTCGGGCATGCGGCGGCGCAGGTGTTCCTGGATGCTCTGCGCCAGGGTCTGGAAGAAAGTGCTGGTGGTGCGCCCACAGCCGGGACAGGCGGTGACCAGCGGGGCAAAACTGCGCAGGCCCATGGTCTGCAGCAGTTCCTGCGCGACCAGCACTTCGCGGCGTCGATCGCCATCGGGTTCGGGCGTGAGCGAGATGCGAATCGTGTCGCCAATGCCCTCCTGCAGCAGCACAGCCAGTGCGGCGCTGGAAGCGACAATGCCCTTGGAACCCATGCCGGCCTCGGTGAGCCCCAGGTGCAGGGGTTGGCGCGTGCGCAGTGCCAGCTCGCGATACACCGCAATCAGATCCTGCACGGTCGAGACCTTGGCCGAGAGAATGATGCGCTCGGCGGGCAGTCCAAGCTCGATGGCGCGCGCGGTGCTGTCGATACAGGAGCGCACCAGCGCTTCGCGCATCACCTGCTGCGCCGATTGCGGTTCGCTCAGGGTGCTGTTGGCGTCCATCAGGCGCGCCAGCAGTTCCTGATCGAGACTGCCCCAGTTGACGCCGATGCGCACCGGTTTGCCGTAACGGCAGGCAAATTCTATGAGGGTCGCAAACTGCGGGTCGCGCTTGGCGCCGCGCCCGACATTGCCCGGGTTGATGCGGTACTTGGCCAGCGCTTCGGCGCAGGCCGGATGATCGGTCAGCAGCTTGTGGCCGTTGAAATGAAAATCGCCGATCAGTGGCACGCTGCAGCCGAGGGCGTGCAGGGCGTCACGGATCGGGGCCACGGCGGCCGCGGCGGCGTCGCTGTTCACCGTAATGCGCACCAGCTCGGAGCCCGCCTCGGCCAGTTCGCGCACCTGGCGCACGGTGGCGGCGATATCGGCCGTATCGGTATTGGTCATCGACTGCACCGCGATCGGTGCGCCGCCGCCGACCGGGAGGCCGGCGATATTCACCTGCAAAGTGCTGCGGCGGTGCTGCTGCGGGGCGGGGCGGGTCATAAGCGCTAATTGTAGTGGTCAGGCGAGCGCAGCTGCTATGATTCGCTTCTCGTTGCAAGATCTGTCCGAAGAGATTCGCGGCCGACCCTAAGAAAGTCTGCCGCGGACGCCGAAGGCGCAAATTCCGCCCGGAAACGCTCAGGCACCCGAAACGGCAGATTCAAACGAGCTCTGGAGAGCGGCGGCCTGTTTACCGGCCGCCCACCGAAGGGGTGCGGCGGCGGGCCTGTGGGCCCGCTTGCCCGATCTCTCAGGTATGAAGGACAGAGGGGCGGCAGGTGCTTTGCGCGTCAGGGCACCTGCCGCCCTTTTTTTGTGCGCGCTGGGAGGACCGTATGGGATTGCGTACGCCGCTCTATGATCTGCATGTCGCGCTGGGTGCCCACCTGGTCGATTTTGGCGGCTGGGATATGCCGGTCAACTACGGCTCGCAAATCGAAGAGCATCATGCCGTGCGCTTGCGCGCCGGCGTATTCGATGTTTCGCACATGTGCGTCATCGACCTGCGCGGCGCGCGGGTGCGTGAGTTCCTGCGCCAGCTGCTGGCCAACGATGTTGGCCGGCTGACGCTGCCAGGCAAGGCCCTGTACAGCTGCATGCTCAAGGACGATGCCGGGATCCTCGACGACCTGATTGTCTACTTTCTGGGTGAACAGTATTTCCGGCTGGTGGTCAACGCCGGCACGCGCGACAAAGACCTGGCCTGGATTCGCGCCCGGGCTGGCGCCTGCGAGGTCGCGGTAACCGAGCGGAACGATCTGGCGATGCTGGCCGTGCAGGGGCCCGAGGCGCGCACGCGTGTGGCCTCGCTGCTGGCACCGCACGATGCCGCCGCTGCGCTGCAGCTGGGTGCCTTCTTTGGCGCGCAGCTTGGCGATTACTTCATCGCCCGCACCGGCTACACCGGCGAGGATGGTTTCGAGATCATGCTGCCCGCTGGCGCCGCGAGCGCTCTGTGGAGCCGGCTGAATGAACTGGGCGTGCAGTCCTGCGGCCTGGGTGCGCGCGATACGCTGCGGCTCGAGGCCGGCATGAACCTCTACGGCAGCGACATGGATGAGCGCACGCAGCCACTCGAATCGGCCTTGAGCTGGACCGTGGCTTTCGAGCCGCGCGAGCGGGCCTTCATTGGCCGCGCCGCGCTCGAAAGCGTGCGCGCACAGGGTGAAGGGCGAAAACTGGTCGGACTGCTGCTGGCGGATCGCGCCATCATGCGCTCGCATCAGCGCGTGATCACGCCGGCCGGCGCCGGGGAGGTCACCAGCGGCACGTTTGCGCCGACACTCGGGCGTTCCATTGCCCTGGCGCGCGTGCCGGCGGCTGCTGCCGCAATTGGCGCCACGGTACAGGTTGAGGTGCGTGGCAGGCTGCTGGCGGCGCAGGTGGTGCGCACACCGTTCGTGCGCCATGGCAAGGCGCTGGTTTAGAAATCGATGAAGGGGATGTGACGATGAGCAATGTACCCGCTGATCTGCTGTACGCACGCAGCCACGAGTGGCTGCGTGAACTGGCCGATGGCACGGTGGAGATCGGCATCAGTGATCATGCCCAGCATGCGCTCGGCGATCTGGTGTTCGTCGAGGCCCCGGCCGTGGGACGAACGCTGGCGGCCGGTGAGGCCTGCGCCGTGGTCGAGTCGGTCAAGGCCGCATCGGATGTGTATAGCCCGGTGGCGGGCGAAGTCGTGGCCGTCAACGAAGCACTGGTCAAGGCGCCTGAGCTGATCAACCAGGATCCCTACGGTACGGGCTGGATCTGGCGGCTGCGCCCGAGCGCGGCGCTGGCCGGCGCCGGGCTGTTGAACGCCCAGGCCTATGCGGCCGTGTCCGCGGCCGGATAACGCCCCATGCCGTTCATACCGCATACCGACGCCGACGTGCAGGAGATGCTCAGCGCCATCGGCGTGAGCGATGTCGAGGCGCTGTTCGATGAAATCCCTTCCGCGCTGCGGGTGCGTTCGCTGGCGGGCATCCCGGAAGGCATGAATGAACTGCAGATCATGCAGCTGATGCAGGAGCGCGCGCACCAGGACGGCCGACCGCTCAATTTCATCGGCGCCGGCGCCTACGAGCACCATATCCCGGCGGCCGTCTGGTCGATCATCACGCGCGGCGAGTTCTACAGCGCCTATACGCCTTATCAGGCGGAAGCCAGCCAGGGCACGCTGCAGTCGATCTATGAATACCAGTCGATGATCACGGCGCTTACCGGCATGCAGGTGGCGAACGCCTCGATGTACGACGGCGCCAGTGCCGTGGCCGAGGCCTGCCTGATGGCGGTGCGCACCCATCGCCGCTCGACTGCCGCGCGCATACTCATGCCGCGTACGGTGCATCCGAACTATCGCGCCGTGGCCGAGGCCATGACCGGCAACCAGGGCCTGCAGCTCGACGAGCAGCCCTATGTGCGCGCTACCGGCCAGATCGACCTGGCTGCCCTGGGCGCATCGGCGGGCCAGGATCTGACCGCACTGGTCATCCAGCAGCCCAATTTTTTTGGCGTGCTGGAAGACGTCGATGCGCTCACCGATTGGGCTCATGCGCAGGGTGCGCTGGTGATTGCCGTGGTAAACCCCACCGCGCTCGCGCTCCTCAAGGCTCCCGGCCAGTGGGGCCAGCGCGGCGCCGATATTGTCGTCGGTGACGGGCAACCGCTGGGCTGCCCACTGTCGTCGGGCGGTCCTTATTTCGGTTTCATGGCCACGCGCCAGGATTTCGTGCGCCAGATGCCGGGGCGCATCGTCGGCCGCACCATCGATCTGGACGGTCGACCGGGGTTTACGCTCACGCTGCAGGCGCGCGAACAGCACATCCGCCGCGGCAAGGCGACCTCGAACATCTGCACCAACCAGGGGCTGCTGATGATGGCCGGCACCGTCTACCTGGCGATCATGGGCGCGGAGGGGCTCGAGCGTGTGGCCGCGGCCTGCATGAACCGCAGCAGCGAACTGGTCGTCGCCCTGACAGGTCTGCCCGGGGTGCGTGCGGCCTTCAGCGCGGCGCGCTTTCACGAGGCAGTGCTGCTGCTCGATCGACCGGTCGCGCCGCTGCTCGAGCACCTGGCGGCGCGCGGCATCGAGGGCGGGCTCGATCTGGCGCCCTGGTTTCCGGAACTGGGTCCGGCCCTGCTGGTGTGTGCGACCGAGACGCGAACCCAGGCGGATATTTCCGCTTACGCGGCGGCGCTCGGCGCCGCGCTGGCGAACGAGCGTGCAGCATGAGCCTGCCCATTTGCGAACCACTGATCTACGACTACGGTCGTCCCGGGCGGGGCGCGCGCGGCCAATGGCCGGCGGCCGAGGCTGCGCTGCCGGCGATACCCCAGGCCCTGCGGCGCCCACGGCGCGCAGCTCTGCCGGAGGTGAGCGAGCTGGACGCCGTGCGTCATTACACGCGGCTCTCGCAGCTCAATTTTTCCATCGACACGCACTTCTATCCGCTCGGCTCCTGCACCATGAAATACAACCCGCGCGGCTGCAATGCCGCGGCGATGCTGCCGGAGTTTCTCGGCCGGCATCCGCTGGCCAGCGCGCGCCACAGCCAGGGGTTCATGGCCTGCATGTATGAACTGCAGGAGATGCTCAAGGAAGTCACCGGCATGCAGGGCGTGGCGCTCACGCCGATGGCTGGCGCGCAGGGCGAGTTCGCCGGCGTGGCGATGATTCGCGCCTATCATCGCGCGCGCGGCGATCTGGCGCGCAATGAGATCATCGTGCCGGCAGCAGCGCATGGCACCAATCCGGCCACTGCCACCATGTGCGGTTGCGTGGCGCGCGAAGTGGCGGTCGGCGCCGATGGCGATGTTGATCTCGAGGCGCTGCGTGCCGCGGTCGGGCCGCACACTGCCGGCATCATGCTGACCAACCCCTCGACGCTGGGCATCTTCGAGCGTCACATCGTTGAGGTGGCGCACATCGTGCACGACGCGGGTGGGCTGCTGTACTACGACGGCGCCAATCTCAACGCCATCCTCGGCAAGGTGCGCCCGGGCGACATGGAATTCGACGTCATCCACATGAACCTGCACAAGACCTTTTCCACGCCGCACGGCGGCGGCGGGCCAGGTGCTGGCGCGGTGGGCGTGGGCCCGCGCCTGCTGCCATTTCTGCCGCAGCCCATCGTCGGGCGCCGGCTCGAGGGTGCGCGCGAGCATTACCATTGGCTCGGGGTGCAGGATCTGCCGCAGTCCATCGGCCGGCTGGCGGGCTTCATGGGCAATGCCGGCGTGCTGCTGCGCGCCTATGTCTACATGCGCATGCTGGGCCGTGCCGGCATGAGCCGGGTCGGCGAATTCGCCACGCTCAATTCCAATTACCTGATGACGCGCCTGCGCCAGGCGGGCTATACGGCGGCTTATCCGCAGCGCCGCGCCAGCCATGAGTTCATTCTCACGCTCAAACCGCAGCTGCAGCAGTACCATGTCAGCGCGATGGATGTCGCCAAGCGGCTGCTCGATTTTGGCTTTCATGCGCCGACTACATATTTCCCCTTGCTGGTGCCAGAATGCCTGCTGATCGAACCCACTGAAACCGAGAGTAAAGAGACACTGGATGCTTTCGTGGGCGCCATGAGCGAAGTGCTGCGCGAGGCAGCCAGCGAACCGGAGACCTTGCGCACCGCTCCGCACCGCATGCCGGTGCGGCGCCTCGATGACGTGCGCGCGGCGCGCGAGCTTGATCTGGCCTATCGTCCCGCGCCCTGAAGGAAGACCATGAGCACTGCACGCGACAAGCCGCGCGGCTTCACGCGACTGTTCCGCGCCTTTGGCGCCAGCTGGCAGGGACTGCGCGGGGCATTTCGCGAGGAGGCAGCGTTTCGACAGGAACTGGCGGGCGCGGTGCTGGTCATCCCACTGGGGCTGTGGCTGGGGCACACTGGTGTCGAGCGCGCGCTGCTGGTGGCGCCGGTGCTGCTGGTGCTGATCGTCGAACTGCTCAACAGCGCCATCGAAGCCGCGGTCGATCGTATTGGCCTGGAACGGCACGTGCTCGCGGGCCTGGCCAAGGATATCGGCTCGGCCGCAGTCCTGGTGTCACTCATTTTACTGGCGGGCACCTGGGCGCTGGTGTTGCTGGAGCGCTGATATGGCGGCACTGATCTGCGGTTCACTGGCCTACGATACGGTGATGGTCTTCGAAGGGCGCTTTCGCGAGCACATTCTGGCCGACCGGCTGCACATGTTGAATGTGTCATTTCTCGCCCCGCAGATGCGCCGCAATTTCGGCGGCTGCGCCGGCAACATCGCCTACAACCTGAAGCTGCTGGGCGGCGATGGCCTGATCATGGCGACCGTGGGTCATGATTTCCTGCCCTACCAGAGCTGGCTGCAGCAGCACGGCATCGCGCTCGAGCAGGTGCGCACCATCGCCGCCGAGTTCACGGCGCAGGCCTATATCACCACCGATCTGGACGACAACCAGATCACGGCCTTTCATCCTGGCGCCATGAATCACGCCCATCTGAACCGCGTCGAGCAGGCCGCGGGCGTGCGCCTGGGCGTGGTAGCGCCCGATGGACGCCAGGGGATGATCGAACACGCCGCGCAATTTGCGGCGGCCGGCATACCCTTTCTGTTCGATCCCGGCCAGGGTCTGCCGATGTACAACGGTGAAGAGTTGCGCGCCTTCATCAGCCAGGCCAACTGGGTGGCGGTCAATGACTATGAAGCCAGCATGCTCACCGAGCGCACCGGCTGGTCACCCGGTGAGATCGCCGCTCAGGTCGACGCCCTGATCATTACCCGTGGTGGCGCCGGTTCCTGGATCTACGCCAAGGGCGCACGCCACGAAATTCCGCCGGCCAGGCCGCAGCGTGTAGCTGATCCGACCGGCTGTGGCGATGCCTATCGCGCCGGGCTGCTCTATGGCCTGCAGCGCGGGGTCGACTGGCCGGGCACCGGGCGCATTGCTTCGCTGGCTGGCGCCATCAAGATAGAGCATCACGGCACACAGCAGCACAGCTACGATTGGGCGGAGTTCGCGGCGCGATTTCGCGACAACTTCGGCTACGCACTTTGAATCCGCGGGGCTTCACCGTGAGCGCCGGCGGACTTGCCGGCCTGTTGCTGGCGAACGCGGCGCTGGCAGCGCAGGTCGCGCCGCCGGCGGACTGGGCGCGCACGCTGGAGCGCATCGCCACCAGTGTGGTCACCATCCAGATCGATCAGACGCGCTCCTTCGATACCGAGCGCAATACTTCAGCGCAGGCCACCGGCTTCGTGGTCGATGCCCAGCGCGGCCTGATACTCACCAATCGTCATGTGGTGACTCCTGGGCCGGTGACTGCCGAGGCCACCTTTCTCAATCGCGAAGAAGTGCAGCTCTACCCCGTGTATCGCGATCCGGTCCATGATTTTGGCATCTATCACTACGACCCAGCCAAGCTGCGCTTCATTGCCCCGGCAGCCTTGCCGCTGGCGCCGGAAGGGGCACAGGTCGGGCGTGAAATCCGCGTGGTCGGCAACAACGCCGGCGAGCAGCTCTCGATCCTGGCCGGCACGCTGGCGCGCCTCGATCGCGAGGCGCCCGACTATGGCATGGGGCGCTACAACGATTTCAATACCTTCTATATCCAGGCGGCCTCGGGCACCTCGGGCGGGTCCTCGGGTTCGCCGGTCATCGACGTACACGGTCGCGTGGTCGCCCTGAATGCCGGTGGTGCGAGTGGCGCGGCCTCCAGTTTCTACCTGCCGCTCGGCCGCGTGCAGCGCGCGTTGCACCTGATTCAACAGGGCCAGCCGGTTGCCCGCGGCACACTGCAGACAGAATTTCACTATCGGCCCTACGACGAGCTGCGCCGTCTGGGTCTGCGTGCCGAAACTGAAGCCGCCGCGCGCGCGGCCCGGCCCGACGACACCGGCATGCTGGTGGTGGAAAATGTGCAGCCCGGTTCGGCCAGCGATGCGCAGCTCTCGCCCGGCGATGTGCTGGTGCGACTCAATGGCGTCGCGCTCAGCGGTTTCGAGCCGCTCGAGACGGTACTCGACGAGTCGGTAGGCAAGCCGGTCAGCCTTGAGCTCGAACGCGGCGGCCAGCCCTTCAGCGTGCAGCTGACGGTTGAGGACCTGCACGCCATCACGCCCGCCAGCTATCTCGAGACCGGCGATGCGGTGCTGCACACCTTGTCCTATCAGGAGGCGCGTCATTTTCATCTGCCGATCCGCGGTGTGTTCGTCGCGGCTTCCGGCTACAGTTTTGATGCCGCCGGGGTGCCGCGCGGCGCGGTCATTACCGAGGTGAATTCTCACGTCGTGAACACCCTGAGCGATTTTGAGGATGCGATCGCCGCGCTCGGCGATGGCGCGCGCTTCAGCGTGCGCTACGTGACCATCGATGACCCGATGCGCAGTGAGCTGCGCTCGGTGCACATGGACCGACGCTGGTTTCCGGCGCGCCACTGCCTGCGCAACGATGCCTCGGGTTTCTGGGATTGTCACGAGTTGCCCGGGAGCACCACGGCCGTAGCGGCTTCGCCGGGTGGTTCGGCGCGCTATCCGGAAAGCCACGGCCGCGTGCTCCAGCGGTTGATGCCCTCGCTGGTAGGCATTACCTTCGACATGCCCTATTCGATTTCCGGCGTCACTGAGCGCAACTACCATGGCACCGGCCTGATCCTGGACACGGCGCGCGGGCTGGTCGTCACCGATCGCAATACCGTGCCGGTATCGCTCGGCGATGTGCGCCTGACATTCGCCGGCACCCTGGAAATTCCCGGGCGCGTGGTCTATGTGCACCCGCTGCACAATCTGGCGGTCATTCAGTATGACCCGGCGCTGATCGGGGCGACGCCGGTGCGCGCTGCGACCCTGACGATGGCGGCGCTGCGTGCCGGTGAAGCCGTCAGCGTGGTGGGGCTCGATGCCAGTGGCGACGTCAAGGAGCGCGTCACGTCCATCGCCGAGGTTGATCCGCTGCTGTTGCCCCTGTCGCGTTCGGTGGCGTTTCGCGACAGCAATATCGAAGTGGCGACGGTGCTGAACCCGCCGGAAGATGTCGTCGGTGTGCTGGCCGACAAGGCCGGCGGCGTGCGCGGCCTGTGGGCCAGCTTCGCCAGCGATAATGGTCGCGAGCTGGTGCAGGAGAGCCGTGGTGTGCCGGCCGAGCTGATCGCCGAAACCCTGGATTTCGTGCGCCGCGACGTGCCCCTGCATTCACTCGAGGCCGAACTGGTCACGCAGACTCTGGCTGGCGCCCGTGGCCTGGGCCTGAGCGATGCCTGGGTGGCGCGCATCCAGAGCAGTAACCCGGCGCAGCGTCAGGTGTTGAGCGTGGCGCGGCTGGTCGGCGGCACGGATGCCGCGCGGGTGCTGCAGACCGGCGATATCCTGCTGGCGATCGATGACCAGGTGGTCACCCGGTTCCGCGATGTCGAGCGTGCCACGGCAGCGCGCGACACGGTAAGAGTCACCGTGTGGCGCAGCGATGGCGAGCATACCCTTGCCGTCCGGACCGCCGCGCTGAGCGGCAGCGATCTCGAGCGCATCGTGCAATGGGCGGGCGCCACCCTGCAGGCCCCGCATCGGGCGATCAGCGCACAGCGTGGCATTGAGCCGCGCGGCGTCTATGTCGCCTGGTTTGCCTATGGCTCGCCGGCCAGCCGCTTCGGGCTGGTGCCGGGCCGGCGCATTGTCGAAGTCGACGGCCAGGCTACTCCTGACCTGGATGCCTTTCTCAGGCAGGTGGGCGGCCACGCCGATCGCTCCTCGCTGCGCATCAAGACGCTCTCCTGGAATGGCGCCGCCGATATGATCACGCTGAAGCTCGATCGACACTACTGGCCGGCCTACGAACTGCGGCGTACCACTTCGGGTTGGGAGCGGCTGCCGCTCGAATAGCGGTGGTGCACCTGAAATGCGTTGATGGTCAGAGCGGTCAGAGCCACCCAGCTGGAGCTTGAAACGGCGGTGCAGGCACTGCGTGCCGGCGATGTGGTGGCGTTTCCGACCGAGACCGTCTATGGCCTGGGCGCCAATGCGCAGCACGCCTCGGCGTTGCAGAAGATCTTCGAACTGAAGGGCCGGCCGACCACCCATCCGCTGATTGTGCATCTGGATAGCCAGCGTTTTCTGCATCGCTGGGCGCGTGAAGTGCCAGCGGCCGCCGAGCGTCTGGCCGCACGCTTCTGGCCCGGACCCCTGACCCTGGTGCTGCCGCGTGCCGACAAGGTCCTGGACCTGGTCACCGGCGGGCAGGACAGCGTCGCGGTGCGCGTGCCTGCGCACCCCATGGCGCTGCAGTTGCTGACGGCCTTCGGCGGCGGCATCGCCGCACCCTCCGCCAATCGCTACGGCCATGTCAGCCCGACGCGCGCCGAGCACGTGCGTGAAGAGTTTGGCGAGGCCGTGCGCGTGGTGCTGGACGGCGGTGAATGCGGGGTCGGACTCGAATCCACTATCGTCGCCTGCCTCGGCGGCACGGTGCGCCTGCTGCGTCCCGGTGCGATTACGCTCTCGCAATTGCGGCGCGAGGTGGGCGAGGTGTCGAGTGGACCGGCAGAGGATGCGCCGCGCGCGCCCGGATCATCGCCCGCGCACTATGCGCCGAGCACTGCGCTGCGACTGGTAGCGGACGGGCTGATCGAGCGCCTGGCCGCCGAGCTGTCAGCCCAGGGGCAACGCGTCGGCGTGCTGGCGCAGCGTCCGCCGCTGCGCAGCTATCCGCGCCTTACCTGGATCAACGCCGGTACCCGTCCCGAGAGTTACGCTCACGATCTGTATGCTCACCTGCGCACCCTGGATCGCGTCGGTGCCAGTTGCCTGCTGGTACAGCAGGTACCCGGCGATGAACCCTGGGATGCGGTGCGTGACCGCCTGACTCGTGCCGCTGCGGCGCACACCACGGAGCTACCCTGATGGCCAGGAATATGATCGATCCGTTTCAACCCGAGCATATCCGCCGCCTGGTGGCCCAGTTCGGTTCGCCGCTGCTGATCCTCGATTGCCAACGGGTGCGCGCGCAGTACCGCAGCCTGCGCAAGGCGCTGCCCGGTGTCGATCTGCACTACGCCCTCAAGCCGTTGCCGCACGCGGCGGTGGTGCGGACAGTCGTCGAGCTGGGCGGCTGGCTCGACCTGGCTACTACCGGCGAGGTGCAGCTCGTGCGGCGCCTGAAGCTCGATGCGCAGCGTTGCATCCACAGCCACCCGATCAAGCGCGACTGCGATATCCGCAACGCGCTCGAATACGGCGTGCGCACCTTTGTCGCCGACAACCCCGATGAGGTGCGAAAGTTCCGCCCCTATGCGGGTCGGGCCGAACTGCTGCTGCGGGTCTCGTTCCGCTCGCCCGGCGCGGTCTGCGACCTGTCGCGAAAATTCGGCTGCGACCCCGAGGCGGCGCTGGAGCTGGCGCGGCTCGCGGCGCAACTGGGCGTGGGCGTGCGCGGTTTTTCTTTCCACGTGGGCTCGCAGGCGGCCGACGCGCTCAAATATGTGGAAGCGATCGAGGCCTGCGCGCGGCTGCTGGCGGCCGCACGACGCGAACGGCTCGGCGTCTTCGACACCCTGGATATCGGCGGCGGTTTTCCCATCGGCTATGCGCAGCGCGCGCCGGATATCGCCCGCTTTTGCGCGCCGATCCGCCACAGCCTGGCAAAGTTACCCCGGCGGGTACGCATCGTCGCCGAGCCCGGCCGCTACATCGTCGGCCCTGCGGCCATTGCGGTTGCCACGGTGATGGGTCGCGCGCGTCGCGAAGGTCACTGGTGGTATTACCTCGATGATGGCCTGTACGGTTCCTACAGCGGCCAGATCTATGATCACGCGCGCTACCCGGTCGAGGCGCTGCGCAGCGGCCCGCTGCTGCCTGCGGTGCTGGCCGGGCCCACCTGCGACAGCATCGATGTGATCGCCGAGAACCTGCTGTTGCCGGAGTTGCGCGCCGGCGATCTCATCATCGGCCGCGCCATGGGCGCCTACACCTGGGCGAGTGCCTCGGATTTCAATTTCTTCCCCAAGGCAACCGTGGTGGCCGTGAATCGCCAGGCCGGCGATCAGGGCGGCGTGGAGTAAGGCGTCGCACAGCTCCGCTCTCAGCGCGGCGCGGCCGGTTGCTCCGCCGGTTTGACGACGCGTACCGCAAGGTGGTCAGTCAGTGAATCCTGGGGACTCAGAATCACATCATCGTCTGCCTGCAGGCCATCGACAACTTCGACTTCAGAGCCGTAGTCACGCCCGATGGTGACCGGCTTCATCAGCACGCGCTGCTGCGCGTCGACCGTGGCGACCTGCACGCCATCGCCGCGAAACAGCAGGCTATTGGCCGGCAGTCTGAATCTGTGGCCGGCAGTTGCTGCCGGCAGTCTGAAATCAACTTCAGCATAGGCGCCGGGCAGCAGTTCCCGCCGGGAATTGTCGATGATGAGCTGCGCCAGCATGGTGCGCGAGTCTGGGTCGAGCGCCTTCGAGGTGCTCTCGAGCCGGGCGGGATAGCTGACGCCGGGTCGGTCCGGAAAGCGCACCGTGGCGAGCTGCTCTGGTTGCAGCAGCGCCGCATAACTCTGCGGCACGTGCACGTATACCCGCAGTCGCTGCAGATCGGCGACCCGGAACAGCTCGGGACCGGAACTGTTGCCGGCACTGATGAGCTGGCCGACGTCGGCATTGCGCGCCGTGACCACACCTGCGAACGGTGCCACGATTCTCTTGAAGGCCGCCAGTTCGCGCAGCCGTTGCAGGTTCGCCTGGGCGGAGTGCAGCTGGGCATCGCCGCTGGCGGCCAGGCTGATCTTCTCGTCGGCTTCCTGCCTGGGCACCATGCCGCGGTCACGCAATCCGCGCCAACGCTCGGCCGTGAGGTTGGCGATATTGCGGTTCGCCTGTGCTGTCGCCATGTCGGCCTCGGCCTGGCGCAGCTGCTGGTCGATTTCCGGGGCATCGATCTCGGCCAGCAGTTGCCCGCGCCGCACCGCTGCGCCGATGTCCACCTGCCAGCGCTTCAGGTAGCCGCTGGTGCGGGCGTAGATGGGCGCATCGAGATTCGCCTGCACACTGGCCGGCAGGGTGAGCAGTGCCGCGTCGGCCGGCGGCCGCGGCTTCATTGTGGCGACATTGATCCGTGTCTGTGTCGCCATGGTTTCCCGCAGTATTGCCTGCGTGCGCATCCTGGCGACGATGACCCACGTCAGCACGACCAACAGTACGGCGAGGGTCAGCGTTGCGGCACGCGCCATGCCACGCGCGGCGCGCGCGCGCGCAGTCTTGCCGGGCAGCTTCATGGGCAGATTCCCTGTGGTGTGTTCATTCGGGTTGGTTCGCTGGCGCGCCGGACTGGTCGCGGCGATGCAGCGCGGCAAACAGGGTGGGCACGAACAGCAGCGTGGCGAACGTCGCAAACAGCAGGCCGCCGATCACGGCGCGACCGAGCGGAGCGTTCTGCTCGCCGCCTTCGCCCAGGCTCAGCGCCATGGGCAGCATGCCGATGATCATGGCCAGTGCGGTCATCAGCACCGGACGGAAGCGCGTAAAGCCGGCATCGAGGGCTGCCTGCATTGCGCTGGCGCCCGCGTTCAGGCGTTCGCGCGCGAAACTCACCATCAGGATGCTGTTGGCGGTGGCCACGCCCATGCACATGATCGCGCCGGTGAGCGCCGGCACGCTGAGCGTCGTGCCCGTCAGCAGCAGCATCCAGGCAATGCCGGCGATGGCCGCCGGCAGTGCCGATATGATGATGAACGGGTCGAGCCAGGACTGAAAATTGATGACGATCAGCAGGTAGATGAGCAGGATCGCGCCCACCAGTCCCACCAGCAGGCCGGTGTAGGAGGCCGACATGGTCTGCATCTGGCCGCGGGCGACGATGTGCGTGCCCTTGGGCAGCGTGGCTTCCTGCGCCGCGATGATCCGCCTGATATCCGTGGCCACCGCACCGAGATCGCGGCCCTGCACGGCGCCGAACAGGTCGATGACGGGTTGGGCATCGTAACGCGAGATCACGCCCGGGCCGGCGCCGCGCGTTACGCTGGCCACGGCGCCAAGGATCTGCGACTGGCCCCCCACACTGATCGGCACATTCTGCAGGTCATCGAGCGAGGCCATGCGGTACTGCGGCGCCTGGGTCACGATCGGATACTGCACGCCGGTCTCGGGGTTCAGCCAGAACGCGGGTGCTACCTGGCCACTCCCCGAGAGCGTCAGCAGCAGGTTGCTGGCGATGTCCCGCTGGCTGATGCCCAGCTGCATGGCCCGGCCGCGATCGGTCACCACCCTTAGTTCAGGCTGGTTGAAGGTCTGCTGCATGCGCAGGTCCACCAGCCCCGGCACCTGCCGGAGTGATGCGAGCAGCCTGTTGGCCACGTCGCGGTTCAGGCCGCTGGCGCCGACGATCTGCACGTCGATCGGCGCCGGCAGGCCAAAATTGAGGATCTGGCTGACGATGTCGGCCGGCAGGAAAGCGAAGCTGACGCCGGGGAATTCCTGCGGCAGGCGCGCGCGCAGGCGGCGCACGTACTGCGCGCTGGGCGCGTGATTGGCGGCGAGCGAAATCAGGATATCGGCATCGCTGCTGCCGATGGTGCCGGAGTTGCCGTAGGTGAGATTGATGCCCGATGCCGGCAGGCCGACGTTGTCGACGATGTCGGCGAGCTCGCCTGGCGGGATCGTCGCGCGCAGTGCAGCCTCGACCCGATCGGCCAGCGCAGCGGTCTGCTCGACCCGCAGCCCGCTTGGGGCCCTCAGGTGCAGTTTGATCTGGCCGGCATCGACCTCCGGAAAGAAATTCCGTCCGAGTACCGGGAACAGCAGCAGGGAAAGTGTCGCGGCGCCGAGGAACAGGGCAATGAAGCGGCGTCCCCGGCCCAACAGGCTTGCCAGCAAGGCGTGATAGCGTGCCCGCAGTGCCGCGAATCCGGCTTCAAAGCGCCGCTGGAAACGCTGCCAGTCATTGTGCCGGCCGGCTGCCAGGTGCTCCTGCGCCGCGCTGCGCAGCCAGTACCTGGCAAGCGTCGGAATCAGGGTGCGCGAGAGCAGGTAGGAAGTGAGCATCGCGAACACCACCGCCTCGGCCATCGGCACGAACAGGAAGCGCGCCACGCCCGAGAGCAGGAACATCGGCAGGAGCACGATGCAGATGGCCAGCGTCGAGACCAGCGCCGGCGTCATGATCTCGCGGGAACCCTCGAGTATGGCCTGCTCGACGCTGCTGCCCTGTTCCAGGTAGCGGTTGATGTTCTCGATCGTGACCGTGGCATCATCCACCAGGATGCCGACCGCGAGGGCCAGGCCGCCCAGGGTCATGAGGTTGATGGTCTCGCCGAGCGCGTCGAGCATTATGATTGAGGCGAGTATCGACAGCGGGATCGAGATGGTGATCATCAGCGTGCTGCGCCAGCTGCCGAGGAACAGCAGGATCATCAGCGCGGTCAACGCTGCGGCAATCAGTCCCTCGGCAACCACGCCGCGTACTGCCGCCTTGACGAACACCGACTGATCGCCGGTGGCGGCGATCGAGGCGCCTTCCGGCAGCAGTTCGCGGATCAGTGGCAGGCGTTCCTTGATGGCGTTGACGATCTCCAGGGTCGATGCCTAGCCGGTCTTCTGGATCGTCATCAGCACCGCGTGCCTGCCATTGACGCGCACGATATTGGTCTGCGGCGAATGTCCGTCGTGGACAAAGGCCACGTCGCGAACGTAGGTCACGATGCCATGGTCGCGGCGGATCGGCAGGTCATTGAGTTCAGCAATCTGCGGCGGGCTGGCGTTGAGCTTGACGCTGTATTCGTAGTTGCCGATCTTCTCGGTGCCGGCCGGGAGCACCAGGTTCTGATTGCCGATGGCAAGGTTGACGTCGGTGGCCGAGAGCCCATGGGCGCGCAGCGCGTCGGGACGCAGATCCACCTGCACCTGGCGGGTGGCGCCGCCGTAAGGGTAGGGTACTGAGGCGCCAGCGATGGTCGCGAGCTGTGCGCGCGCGAACTGATTGGCGAAATCGAAAAGCTGCGCCTCCGGTAGCTTTTCGCTCGACAGGGCGAGCTGGATGATCGGCACGCTCGAGGCGTTGTACTTGAGTATCAATGGCGGGGTGGCGCCGGGCGGCAGCTGGCGCAGGCCGGTCTGCGCGATGGCGGTGACCTGAGCTAGCGCCAGGTTGATGTCGGTGCCGGGCTGGAAGTAGACCTTGATGACCGACACCCCAGTGTAACTCTGCGATTCGACATGCTCGACGTCGTTGACGATCGTCGTGAGGTAGCGCTCGATATTCGAGGTGATGCGCCCGGCCATTTCATTGGGCGCCAGGCCGCCATAGTTGTAGGCGATGGCGATCACCGGGATGCGGATGTCCGGAAAGATGTCGGTGGGCATCCCTGGGCGCCCCGGTGCGCCCAGCAGCGCCAATGCCCCGAACAGCGGCAGCAGCACGGCCAGGACGATGAAGGTGTACGGACGCCGGAGCGCCAGCTGGACGATCCACATTTTCCTGGAGATGCCTGGTTGGTCGAGCAGTTGATTATCGATGGTGTGCGGCGATACGCAATCACCCTGCGTTCAGGCTGACGGCGAGTAGCCCAGCCACCAGGCCGGCGTGACCGGCGACGCTGTCGCGGCGACAAAGTGCAGCGGCAGATTGGCTGCCTGTGACAGCCAGACCAGACTGTGCGCCGGCACCGCCAGAGGCGCAGCCGCGGCGCCCGCGCCGGTGTGCAGCGTGCCGGCGACGGCGCTGTAGAGTCCGCGCTGCGCAGCTGCGCTGAGCCACGCGACAGCGCTCGCCGCGCGCAGCAGCTCACCGTGCCCTGATGCACTCATCAGGTTCAGATCGCTGCTCGCCCCGGCCAGTGGCACGGCATGGACGACGGCGCTGCCATCGAAGTGCAGGGGATCGGAGTCCGGGAGCAGCCGGTGCTGGTGGCCATCAACCGTCAGCAGCAAGCCAGCCCCGCTCATCAGGGCCAGCACGCGTTTGATGCCGGGATAGGTGGAAAACGGGCCGGGCGCATTGATGGTGGCCAGGCTGATGCGCAGCTGCCAGTCAGGGTTGCCCGCTGGCCAGGTCAGCAGCTCCCGCGTCCAGCCGCCACCATTGCGCCAGCGTTGCGGTGCGATGTCGGCCGCGTTAATGAAAGTTAGGTTTTTCACAGTGAGCTTCCATTGCCGGGGGCGGCCTGGTACTGGCTGAGACCTGGTTCTCAACCTTTGGCAACACTAAGGCCAATTCGAGCCGTGGCGCTACATTGCTGCTGGCCTGGGGCCGATAGCCCAGAGCATGAGTGATTCCAATCCCAAGGCGGGCCCTGGTCTGGACGCCATTCGCGCAGCGCTGGACAGTTACTTCGCCAGCCGTGGCCA
>JBAVRE010000224.1:0-5727 GCA_049694695.1 Steroidobacteraceae bacterium
TCGGCCATCACCAATCCACTGCACGGCGATATCGTCCGCGCCTGCATGGGCGCCGATGTGATGATGGGGCACGACCCTGATTGCACGCGTTGGATCCGCCGCTTCCGCGAGGCCGCGCCGCCACCCACCGGTGCGCCGGGCGAAGTGCGTGGCCGGCGTGAGGGCGGGCAACGGCGCCGGCCGGCAGCCTGACGCCCGTCCCGCATCCGGTATTGAGATCTCGCCGTTGAGCGCCAACGATCCCCTGGTCGTGTTCACGCCCTCCGGCAAGCGCGGGCGCTTTCCGCTGGGCACGCCGCTGTTGACTGCGGCGCGCGCCCTGGGGGTCGACATCGACTCTGTGTGCGGCGGTCGTGCCATCTGTGGGCGTTGCCAGGTGCTGGTGGCAGAGGGCGAATTTGCCAAGCATGGCGTGCAGTCCAGCGCCGCCAGTCTCTCACCCGTGTCGGCTTCCGAGCAGCGCTACGCCACGCGCCAGCGGCTGGCTGCCGGCCGGCGCCTGTCCTGCCAGGCGCGGGTCGAGGCCGATGTGGTCGTCGACGTGCCCTCGTCGAGCCAGGTGCATCGGCAGGTGGTGCGCAAGGCGGCCGAGGCGCGCGATATCGAACTCTATCCGCTGGTGCGCCTGCATTATGTCGAGGTTGCGGAACCGGATATGCACGATCCGTCCGGCGATCTGCGGCGCCTCGAGCTGGCGCTGCAAAAGGAATGGGATCTCAGGGACCTGGGCTGCGATCTGTCGGTGCTGCAGCAGTTGCAGCCGGCACTGCGTGCCGGCGCCTGGAAAGTCACCGTGGCCGTGCACGATGGTGCGCGCATCATTGCCGTGTGGCCCGGATTTCACGAGCAGGCCTTCGGGCTCGCCGTCGATGTCGGATCGACCACGATCGCGGCGCACCTGTGCGACCTCACCAACGGCGAGGTCGTGACGTCAGCCGGCGCGATGAACCCGCAGATCCGTTTCGGCGAAGATCTCATGAGTCGCGTTTCCTACGCGATGATGAATCCGGGCGGCGCCGTGCAGATGACCAGCGCCGTGCGCCAGGCGCTCAGTGAGCTGGCTGCCGAAGTGGCGCGCACGGCCGGCATCAGCCACGAGTTGATACTCGAAGCCACCGTGGTCGGCAACCCGATCATGCACCATCTGCTGCTGGGCATCGATCCGGTGGAACTGGGTGGCGCGCCGTTTGCCCTCGCCATCGATCGCGCCGTGACCGTGACCGCGGCCGAGATTGGCGTGGCGCTGCATCCGAACGCGCGCATCTATGTATTGCCCTGCATTGCCGGACATGTCGGCGCCGACACGGCGGGTGTGATCCTTGCCGAGCGGCCCGATGAACTGGATGAGATGACTCTGCTCGTGGACGTCGGCACCAATGCCGAGATCGTGCTCGGCAATCGCCAGCGCCTGCTGGCCTGTTCCAGCCCCACGGGGCCGGCCTTCGAGGGCGCGCAGATCAGCTGCGGCCAGCGCGCCGCGCCTGGCGCGATCGAGCGGGTGCGCATCGACCGGCAGACGCTCGAACCACGATTCAGGGTCATTGGCTCCGAGCTGTGGTCGGATGAACCGGGCTTTGCGGCGGTCGCAGCCCAGACCGGCGTGACCGGCGTGTGCGGCTCGGGCATCATCGAAGTGCTGGCGGAACTGTACCTGGCCGGCGTGATTACCCAGGATGGCGTCATTGATGGTGCGCTGGCGGCGCGCAGCCCGCGCATCGTCGCGCACGGGCGCACCTTCGCCTATGTGCTGCACCAGGGTGCGCAGACGCTGATGATTACCCAGACCGACGTGCGCGCGATCCAGCTGGCCAAGGCCGCCCTCTATGCCGGCATCCGCCTGCTCATGGATCGGCTCGGTGTCGACACGGTCGATCGCATTCGCCTGGCCGGCGCCTTCGGCAGCCACATCGACGTCAAGTACGCGGCCGTGCTCGGCATGATTCCCGACTGTGACCTGGCACGGGTCACGTCGGCAGGCAATGCGGCCGGCACCGGCGCGCGCATCGCGCTGCTCGATTCGCGCTCGCGCGCCACCATCGAACGGCTGGTCAGCCAGGTGGAGAAGATCGAAACCGCGATCGAGCCGCAGTTTCAGGCGCATTTCGTCGATGCCATGGCGATCCCGCACAAGACCGCTGCGTATCCGCAGCTGCGCAAAGTGGTCGAGTTGCCGCCGCTGAAGATTGCGGCCTCGCCGGGAGCGAATCGCGAAGGCCGCAGCCGGCGACCCCCTAAGAGCTAACGGGCCCTAGACCATTGAGTCGGGTGCCGCCGCCTTGCGTCGCTCCATGTATTCAAGCAACGCCTCGTCAATCGCCACGTCGAGCGGCGGGGCTTCGTACTCGGCGAGCTGCTTCTTCCAATAGGCATTGGCACGCATCGCCATGTCCTGCGAGCCTTCGGCCTGCCATTGCTCGAAGCTGTTGTTGTCGGCCAGCGGTGAGCGGTAGAAGGCATTTTCAAAATTGGCCTGGGTATGACTGCAACCCAGAAAGTGCTTGCCCGGGCCCACTTCGCGGATGGCATCGAGCGCCTGGCCATTGTCCGACAGATCCACGCCCGTCAGCAGCGTGTGCATCATGCCGGCCTGATCGGCATCCATCACGAATTTTTCATAGCCCATGGCGAGACCGCCCTCGAGCCAGCCGGTGGTGTGCAGCACGAAGTTGACACCGGCAAGACAGGTGGGCAGCAGCGTCTGCGCCGACTCAAACGCGGCCTGGGCGTCGGGAATCTTCGAGGCGCACAAGCTGCCGCCGGAACGGAACGGTACGCCCAGACGGCGCGCCAGCGCGGCCATGATGTACAGCACCAGGGCGGGCTCCGGCGTTCCGAAGGTCGGGGCGCCCGATTGCATCGAGATGGATGAGGCGAAACTGCCGAACACCACCGGCGTGCCGGGATTGAGCAGTTGTGTGAAGGCCATGCCGGCCAGTGATTCGGCCAGGGTCTGGGCAGCGGTGCCCGCAACCGTTACGGGCGACATGGCGCCGGCGAGAATGAACGGGGTCACGATCACTGCCTGGTTGGCGCGCGCATAGACCTTGAGGGCGCCGAGCATGGTCTCGTCGTAGGTCATCGGCGAATTGACGTTGATCAGGCTCACCAGCAGGGTCTTGGGCCGGCCGGTTTCCGGATCCTGCAGATCGGAACCGAAGGCGATCCTTGCCATGGCGACGCTGTCGGCGGCGCGCTCCGGAGCGGTCACCGAGCCCATCAGGGCCTTGTCGCTGTATTTGAGGTGCGAGTACACCATGTCGAGATGGCGCTTGTTGACCGGCAGATCGACCGGCTCGCAGATCGTGCCGCCGGAGTGGTGGAGCGAGTGCGCCATGTAGGCCAGCTTGACGAAATTGCGGAAATCCTCGATGCGCGCATAGCGTCGGCCCTCGTCCAGGTTGTGGATGAACGGTGAGCCATAGGCAGGCGCGAACACGGTGTTGAGTCCGCCGATGCGGACGTTGCGGGCCGGATTGCGTGCGTGCTGGGTGAACTCGCGCGGCGCACTCTTCTGCACCAGCGCCCGGCACATGCCGGGCGGAAAGCGCACCAGTTCACCCTGGACCTGGGCGCCCGCCTTGCGCCACAGGTCGAGCGCTTCCGGGTCGCCGCGAAACTCGATGCCGACTTCCGCCAGGATGATATCGGCGTTGCGTTCGATGAGCGCCAGGCCGTCGGCGTTGAGCACTTCGTAGCAGGGCACGGCCCGCGTGATGTAGGGAATTGAAGCGCCGGCGCGTGCTGCACGCGCGGCGCGCTTGGCATCGCGCCCGCTCGGGCGCGCCCGGCGTTCAGAAGCGGCTGGTGTCTCGGTCATGGCGGCCACTGCTTATGGTAGTGATGATCCAGTATGGTCAGCGTACGCCGGGCAGGCTGATCAAATTGCGGCGTCGGCTTGCCCCGGCGCGCCATCACTGTCAGATTACGCGACATGGCTGCAAACCTCCACACCGAGAGTTTCGACTACGTCATTGTGGGCGCTGGCTCAGCTGGCTGCGTGCTCGCCGATCGCCTGACCGAGGACGGCCGCAGCAGCGTGCTGTTGCTGGAATACGGCGGCTCAGACCGCTCGATATTCATCCAGATGCCCACCGCCCTGGCCATTCCGATGAACCGGCAACGCTACAACTGGTACTACCACACCGAGCCGGAGCCGCACCTGGGCGGTCGCCGCATGCATACCCCGCGCGGCAAGGTATTGGGCGGTTCTTCATCCATTAACGGCCTGGTGTATGTCCGTGGTAACGCCCTGGATTTCGAACGCTGGCAGGAGCAGGGCGCCCAGGGCTGGAGCTATCGCCATGTGCTGCCGTACTTTCGCCGCGCCGAGCACCGGGCGGAAGGTGGCGACGATTATCGCGGTGACAGTGGCCCACTCTCCACCTGCTACGGAACCGTCAGCAACCCCCTGCACGCCGCCTGGCTCGAAGCCGCGCGGCAGGCCGGCTACCCCCAAACCTCCGACATCAATGGCTACCAGCAGGAGGGTTTCGGCCGCATGGACATGACGGTGGGTGGCGGCGTCCGTGCCAGCACTGCGAACGTCTATCTGCGACCGGCCATGCGCCGGCAGAATCTGCAGGTCTACACGCAGGCACTGGCGACCCGTGTCGACTTTGAGGGCCAGCGGGCCTCTGGGGTCCGCTATCTGCGCGGTGGCATCGAGCGCAGTGTGCTTGCCCGGCGCGAGGTCATCCTCTGCGGTGGACCCATCAACTCGCCGCAACTGCTCAAGCTCTCGGGTCTGGGGCCGGCCTCGGAACTCGCCGCGTTCGGCATCACGACCCGTCACGATCTGCCGGGAGTCGGCGAAAATCTCCAGGATCACCTCGAGTTTTATTTCCAGCACGCCTGCCGCGAGCCGGTCAGTCTTTATTCAGCGATGAAGCCACTGGCCAAGCTGGGGATCGGGATGCGCTGGCTGCTGTTCCGGAACGGGCTCGGGGCCAGCAATCACTTTGAGACCTGCGGTTTCATTCGCAGTGCCGCCGGGGTCCGTTATCCTGATATCCAGTATCACTTCCTGCCGGTGGCGGTCAGTTACGATGGTTCCTCGCTCGCCAGTGAACACGGCTTTCAGGCCCACGTTGGGCCCATGCGCTCCAAGAGCCGCGGCTGGGTGCGGCTGGCCTCGAGCGACGCGCGCGAGCATCCGAAGATTCAGTTCAATTACCTGAGCCATGAAGACGATTGGCTCGAGATGCGTCGCTGCGTGCGCCTGACCCGGGAAATATTCGCCCAACCCGCCTTTGACCGCTATCGCGGCCGCGAGCTGCAGCCGGGCGCCGGCGTGCAGAGCGATGCCGCGATCGATGAGTTCGTGCGGGCCAAGGTGGAGAGTGCCTATCATCCCTCCTGCAGCTGCAAGATGGGCGCGAGTACTGATCGAATGGCCGTGGTCGACCACGAGGCGCGTGTCTTCGGCGTGGAGAATCTGCGCGTGGTCGATTCCTCGATCATGCCCTCGATCACCAACGGCAATCTGAATGCACCCACCATCATGCTGGCGGAAAAGCTCGCCGATGCGATTCGTGGCCAGCCGCCGTTGCCGCCCTCAAGCGCGCCGTTTTACCAGGCCGCCAACTGGGACAGCGCGCAGCGCTAGGCAGGCGCCGTGATCGGAGTTGGCTTGTGATGCCGGAGGATTGATTGCCGATGTAATCCAGTACAACGACTATATGCTGTAACATTATGATTAATATAAAAGAACAGAACACCAATCAGCCC
>JBAVRE010000225.1:0-35423 GCA_049694695.1 Steroidobacteraceae bacterium
TCTCACGGGTGGCAGCGAACCGGACACTGAATGGTCACGCGCTGACCGCGGGCACTGCGGTCACCTGCAACCTGTGTCACAGCAGTCCGCTTTGAGACCGTCGAGGTACCGGAATTGCCTGACAGGCGCTAGAGCGAGGCGTGCCTCAGCGGGTTGAAATAGAGCCGCCCACGCTTCATGCGCGCAATGGCCGCCAGCAGTTCGGCGTAGTCCGAGTCGTTGTGCAGCGGGTCGATGGTCGCGGCGTTGACGATCAGCAGCGGCGCGGCTTCATATTCATGGAAGAAGCGCGCGTAGGCGTCGTTGAGCTTTTCGAGATAGGCGCGCTCGATCAGATGCTCATGACGGATGCCGCGGCGCGCGATGCGCTCGAGCAGTACGTCAACCGGCGCCTGCAGATACACCACCAGATCGGGCACCGGCGCATCGATGCTCAGGCGCTGGTGCACCTGCTCATACAGGCGGAACTCTTCTTCATCGAGCGTGACCCGCGCGAACAGGCGGTCCTTGTCGAGCAGATAATCGGCGACCCGTACCGGCGCGAACAGATCATGCTGACGCAGTGCCGATAACTGCTGGGTGCGCTGAAACAGGAAATAGAGCTGGGCCGGCAGCGCACCGGCGCGCGGATTGCGATAGAAGCGCTCGAGAAACGGATTGTGCTCAGCCTGCTCGAACACCTGCTCGGCGCCCAGGGTGGCGGCGAGTTTGGCGGCCAGGCTGGTCTTGCCCACGCCAATAGGCCCTTCCAGCACGATGAAGCGATGGGCCGGAGGCGCAGCAGGCTTGGCGGCGGCGGCCTTGGCGACGGCGGGCTTCCTGGCGCTCAGCTTTGCAGGCGCATCAGTCATGACATGGCCCACAGGTCGGTGATGGCCATGCCGGCGGCAAGTGCCGCCACAGTGCCCAGTCCCGGCACCATCAAGTCAGGGGCGATATCGCAAAGCGGTCGCAACACAAAACTGCGCTCGGCGATGCCCGGGTGCGGCAGCGTCAAAGCCGCAGTGCTGCGACGTTCGCTGCCGTAAACGAGCAGATCGAGATCAATCACGCGCGGCCCCCAGCGCACAGCGCCAGGGGTACGCCCCAGTTGCTGCTCCAGCGCACGCAGTTCGGCCAGCAGCGCGGGAGCATCAAGCTGGGTGAGCAGCCCCGCCGCGGCGTTGCAGAAATCCGGCTGCGGTACCGGGCCGAAGGGCCTGGAACCATAGAGCGGCGACTGGCACACGAGCCGCGTGGCGGGCAGGGTCGCCAGCGCCGCCAGGGCACGCCGCAGTTGTTGCGGCGGATCGTGCAGGTTGCTGCCGAGACCCACATAGGCCGGAATCCAGTTCATCCGCCGCGGCTGCGCGACCGCCGGCGCCGGCGGCGACGCGGCGCCGTGCCCGAATCGTCGGCCGCACTGGCGGAGCCGCGCGCACTGCGCGGCATGGCGTCGGCCATCTGCTCGCGCTCTTCAGGACTGACCACCTGCAGGGTCGTCCACCACTGCGCAGTTTCCGCGGGTGCCAGGCCGATTGCCGCCCGCAACGCCAGCAGATCGAAGGCGGCGCGAAAGCGTGGCTGCTCGAGCAGGCGCAGTGCGCGACGTCCACCCGGCACTTCCAGCCGCGGTTGCAGGGCATACATCTCGCGTACCCCGAGCGCAATGCGCCGCGGTATCGACACACGCTGCTGCGCCTCGCGCAGCGCCTGATCGCAGGCCTCGAGTATCGCCTGCGCCTCGTGCCAGCGCTGCGCCGGCAAGGCCTCGATGGCGGCCGCGATTGGCCCATAGAGCAACAGGGCAAACAGAAACGTGGGCGTGACCGGTTTGTCTTCGGCCACGCGCACATCGGTGGTGCGCAAACCCTGGATCAGCAGCGCTTCAACCAGACTGCCGGGGTGCTGCTGCAGATAGCGCTCGGCCGCCGGGAACAGCACACCGAACAGCCCGCGCTCGCGCAACACGCGATAACTTTCGGCGCCATGGCCGCCCAGAAAGAGCTTGGTGACCTCGTCAAACAGGCGTGCCGGTGGCACGCCTGCCAGCAGCTGGCGCAGTTGCGGAATGGGCGCCGCGCCTTCCGCGTCGAGCGTGAAACCGAGCTTGGCCTCGAAGCGCGCCGCCCGCAGCATGCGCACCGGGTCTTCGCGGTAACGGGTTTCGACATCGCCGATCAGCCGCAGGCGCCTGGCGTGGATATCGGCGAGTCCGTGGGTGTAATCCCAGATCGAGAAATCGGCAATGTTGTAATAGAGCGCGTTAACGGTGAAATCGCGCCGCCAGATATCCTCGTCGATGCTGCCATAGATATTGTCGCGCAGCAGGCGACCGTGATCATTCTGCACACGATGAACGCTCTCGCCGCCATCCCTGCGGTAGCCTGACTCGTAGGGTGCCGGCGCCGCGGCTTCGGACTCTACACCCGCTTCGTCATCCGCTTCGTCACCTTCTTCGTCGCCCTCGTCGAGCAGCCCGGCTTCATCTTCCTCGCGGCTGGGCACCGGATCTTCGCTCGGCGGCGGCGCGCTCGCGGCGCGGAAGGTCGCGACTTCAATGACGTCGCGGCCATAGACGACGTGCGCCAGGCGAAAGCGCCGTCCTACCAGGCGGCAGTTGCGAAACAGGCGCCGCACTTCGTCGGGCAAGGCGTCGGTGGCGACGTCGAAATCCTTCGGATGGCGGCCAATGATCAGATCACGCACGCAGCCGCCCACCAGGAAGGCCTGGAATCCGGCTTCCTTGAGGCGATACAGCACGCGCAAGGCGTTAGGGGAAATATCGGACCGCGATACCGGATGTTCGGCGCGCGGAATGATGCGTGGTGCGCCCGGCGCCACGGAAACTGTCGAAGGTTCGTTCAAATCAACCCTGAATAGCTTGAGCAATCGGAGCGGCCGCCTATAATACCGCGGCTTTTCGCCTCACCTTCCGAAGATTCGCTCCCTTCGTCTAGAGGCCCAGGACACGGCCCTCTCAAGGCTGGAACACGAGTTCGAATCTCGTAGGGAGCGCCATGGAATCAACAGCTTAGACTCGCGCAGCACGGGCTCGCGCCCTACACGGCGGCCCCAAGCCTCACGACGGCGTCGATCATCACCTTCAGATCGGCTGACTCCGTGCGGTGATTGGCGATCGCGGCGCGCAGGCAATACTGGCCATTGAGCGTGGTGTAGGACGGCGCCGCGATGCCGCTCTCATGCAGCCGTATCAGCAGTTCCTCATTGAGGGCGTTGAGCCTTGCCGTCGGCAAACCTGGCGGGCGATAGCGAAAACACACGATATTGAGCACTACCGGCGCCATCAGTTCCAGCAGCGGCTCAGCACTGATCAGCGCGGCGAGCTCATGCGCCTGGGCGATGTTCTGATCGATCAGGCGTCCGAACTTGTCGAGTCCATGCTCCTTGAACGACAGCCAGACTTTCAGGGCGCGAAAGCCGCGCGACAGTTGCGGACCGTAGTCGCTGAACCAGAGCGCACCGCTCGCCAGGCCGCGCTCGGCGTGCTTGAGGTAATCGGGCGTGAGCGCGAAGGCGGCGCGCTGCGCGCCGCGATTGCGCACCAGCGCGCAGCCGGCTTCGAAGGGCACATGCAGCCACTTGTGCAGATCAAGCGCAACGGAATCGGCCAGTTCCATGCCCGCGACCAGCTGCCGATGCCGGGGCGCGAGCGCGACCACGGCGCCGATTGCACCATCGACGTGGAACCATAACTTCTCGCGTTGGCAGATTCCGGCGAGCGCCGTGAGATCGTCCACGGAGCCGGTGTTGATGGTGCCGGCGTTGCCGATCACGCAGGCGGGCTTGAGTCCGCGGGCGCGGTCAGTTTCAATCATGCCCTGCAGTGCAGCCAAGTCGATACGGTAACGCTCATCCACCGGCACCTTGCGCAGGGCTTCGCTGCCCAGGCCCAGCAGCTCCAGAGCCTTCTGCGCGCAGCTGTGCACTTCCACCGAAGCGTAAACGCACAGCGCTGCCGGCATGGCGCGCACGCCCTGCGCGCGCACCTCGCAATCCGCGGCCACATTGCGCGCCACGGCCAGTGCGACCAGGTTCGCCATCGAGGCGCCACTCAGCAGCAGGCCGCCGGCCTCAGCCGGAAAACCCACAATTTCCTTGCACCAGTCGAGTACCTGGGATTCGACCTGCATTGCGACATGATTGCCGCCGCCCATGTTCGGATTGACGATGGCAGCGAGAAAATCGCCGATCGCACCCATGGCAGTGCCATTGCCCATGAACCAGGAAAAAAAGCGCGGATGCACGTTGCCCATCGGGTACGGCAGCACCCAGGCCAGGAAATCCTGATAGGCCGCCTCAGCACCCTGCGGCGTGCGCGGCAGGGGTTGCTGAAACTGCGCGCTGATCGCCTCCGGCGTGGGCTGCCAGACCGGGCGCTCGCGTAGCGTGCTCAGCCAGTCGAAGCCGTCGTCGACGGCGCGATGCGCGAGCGCGCGCATGGCCTGCCAGTCGGCTGGGTCGAGCGATTCGGTGGCGGCGGCTGGACCCGGCTGGGCCACGCTCTCAGGTTTCATTTTTCCTTACCGGCCGCAAACAGCTGATCGAGTTTCTGCTCGTATGAGTGATAGTCGAGATAACGATACAGATCGGCGCGCGTCTGCATGCGCTCGATGAACGAACGCTGCGTGCCAGCGGTTCTGATGGTCTGCATGCACTCCAGCGCGGCGGCGTTCATCGCCCGATACACCGCGCAGCAATACAGCACGATGTCGACCCCCGCCCCGCCGAGTTCGTCACGCGTGTAGAGCGGCGTCTGGCCGAATTCCGTGATGTTGGCCAGGATCGGCACGCCGACCGCAGCGCGAAACCGGCGATAGTCGGCCAGTGAGCCGACGGCTTCAGGAAAAATCATGTCGGCGCCGGCGGCCACGCAGGCCTGCGCGCGCTCGATGGCGCGCTCGATGCCCTCGCTCGCCAGCGCGTCGGTGCGTGCCATGATGACAAACTGCGCATCGCTGCGTGCATCGACCGCCGCCTTGATGCGATCGACCATTTCGGCCTGCGACACCACTTCCTTGCCCGGCCGATGACCGCAGCGCTTCGCCTGCACCTGATCTTCGATATGCAGCCCGCCGGCGCCGGCCCTGATAAATGATTTCACGGTACGCGCAATGTTGAAGGCGCCGCCCCAGCCGGTATCGGCGTCGACCAGCAGCGGCAGCGACACGACGTCGCTAATGCGCGTGATCTCGGTCACGACGTCATGCATGCTGCTGATGCCAAGGTCCGGCATCCCCAGGGTGTTGGCGGCCAGGCCGCCACCGGAAAGATAAATGGCGCGGTAGCCAACGGCCTCCGCCATGCGCGCCACGTAGGCATTGATGGTGCCGAGCACCTGCAGCGGCTGCTCGGCAGCTACCGCGGCGCGCAGGCGTGCGCCCGCCGACTGGACCGATTGCCCTGAATTGACGCCCATAACTGCACTCCGGATCGCGCGGTGAGAAGGCCCCAGCAGAGCTGGGCACTCAATAATTCGCGGCCGATCATGCCGAGCCAGCCGCGCCCTGTAAAGCGCAACTCACCGGCACGCGATCACACCGCGCGAGTCCGCCATGCTAATGTTTTGACAGTGCGGAGTGAGCAATCATGAGCTTGATGACCACTGGCCAGGTAATCACCGAGTCGCTGCTGGCACACGGCGTCGACACTGTGTTTGGCATTCCCGGCGCACATATGTACGACTTCAACGATGCCCTGGCGCAGCGGCAGGAGCGCCTGCGGTTCATCACCACGCGCCATGAACAGGGCGCCGGCTACATGGCCTACGGTTATGCAAAGTCGACCGGCAAGGTGGGCACTTTTACTGTCGTGCCGGGTCCCGGCGTGCTCAACTCCGGTGCCGCGTTGTGTACGGCCTATGGCGCGAACGCGCCCGTGCTGTGTGTCACTGGCAACATCATGTCGTATCTCATCGGTCAGGGCCGCGGCCAGCTGCACGAGCTGCCTGATCAACTGGCGCTGCTGCGCGGGCTGACGAAGTGGAGCGAGCGCATCAATCACCCGACCGAGGCCAGCCAGATCATGGCCGAGGCCTTCAGGCAAGTGCGTAGCGGCCGCGTGCGGCCGGTCGCCGTCGAGGCGCCCTGGGATGTGTTCGGCATGAAGGCCGAGGTTGCGCCGGTCGCGCCACTCGCGCCGCTGGCGCCACCGACCCCTGATCCGGATGCCATTGCGGCGGCGGCGAAACTGATTGCCGGCGCCAAACGTCCGCTCATCTGTGTCGGCGCGGGCGCGCTCGCTGCCGGCGATGCCGTGCTGGCGCTGGCAAAACTGCTGCAGGCCCCGGTCACCTCGCACCGCAGTGGCAAGGGCATTGTCAGTGAAGAATCCCCATACGGCATGTCGCCGGTGGCCGCCTGGGACTACTGGCGCGATTGCGATCTGCTGCTCGGCATCGGCAGCCGCCTCGAGCTGCAGTACCTGCGCTGGCGCTGGTTTCCCAGCGGCCTGAAGGTGGTGCGCATCGACATCGATCCCACCGAGATGGTACGGCTCAGGCCCGATGTCGGCATCGTCACCGATGCCGCGCTGGGCAGCCGCGCGCTGCTCGCCGCGCTGGAAAAATCTGCCGGCAGCCGCGCGGCGCAGAGCGAGCGCTTCGGCGCCATCAAGCAGAAAGCTCACGCCGCCATCCAGTCGGTGGCGCCGCAGATGGCCTACCTGAACGTGATACGCGCAGTACTGCCACGCGACGGCTTCTATTGCGAGGAAATATCGCAGGTGGGTTTCACCTCGCGCTTCGGTTTTCCCGTGTACCAGCCGCGCCAGTACGTCACTTGCGGCTATCAGGACAATCTGGGTTACGGCTTCAACACCGCGCTCGGCGTCAAGGTGGCCAACCCCGACAAGGCTGTGGTCGCGGTCAGCGGCGATGGCGGCTTTCTCTACGGCGCGCAGGAACTGGCCACGGCCGTGCAATACGGCATCAATCTGGTGACCATCGTGTTCAACAACGGCGGCTACGGCAACGTGCGCCGCGATCAGATCGAGCGTTACGCTGGCCGCCTGCTGGGCGCCGAACTGCGCAATCCCGATTTCGTGAAACTGGCCGAGAGTTTTGGCGCGCTGGCATTCCGGGTCGATACGCCCGAGGCGCTGCGCCCGGCCCTGGAGCGGGCGCTGGCCGCCGGTGCGCCCGCGGTCATTGAAGTGCGCTGCCCGCCCGGCAGCGAAACCTCGCCGTGGACCTTTCTGCACCCCGCCGCGCCAGCCGGAACGAATTAAAGCCGCGCTCGCCTTTCGATGCGCCGAGAATTAAGGATACGGCTGGAAATTTCCTCGATGCTGCATTCAGTGGTATCGAGAAACGGCAAGCCGGCACGCGCAAAAATGGCCATTGCGGCACGCACCTCGAATTGCACCTGCTGGGGCGAGGCGTAGCGGCTGTTGGGTCGGCGCTCGTTGCGGATCTGCGCCAGGCGCTCGGGGTTGATTGTCAGCCCAAACAGCTTGGCGCGAAACGGTTGCAATACCTTCGGCAGCTCCGAGCTATCCAGTTCATCATCGGTAAGCGGGTAGTTGGCGGCCAGCACACTATACTGCAGGGCGAGATAAAGGCAGGTCGGCGTCTTGCCCGAGCGTGAGACGCCCACCAGCACGACATCGGCGGCGGCATAGTCGCGATTGCCCGAGCCGTCGTCGTTGGCGAGGGCGAAATTGGTGGCCGTGATGCGCGCCTTGTAGGCAGCGAGGTCCACCATGCCGTGCGCCCGCCCGCTGGCATGCGCCGAGGGCATGCCAAGCTCCGCCTCCATGGGCCCGAGAAACGCGGCGAAGAAGTCGAGAAACAGGGCGTTGGCGCGCTGCAGATGCGCTCGCACCTGATCGTCCACCAGGGTTGCAAACACGATGGGTCGCAGCGCGCTGTCGCGCCCTGCGGCATCGATCCGGGCCACCGCTTCTTCAGCCTGTGCCACCGTGGCGATGAACGGCAGCGACATCGACTGATAGGGCATGCCCTGAAACTGCGTCAGCAGGCTGTGCCCCATGGTCTCGGCCGTCACCCCGGTCTGGTCGGAGACAAAAAAAACCGTGCGCTTGTGCAAGTGACTCCCCTGGCCGGTTTCCCGCTGCCGGCAGTGTCCCACGCGGCCAAATGATGGACAATACAACTTCAACACTATCGTGAGGATGCCAACGGTGACGGTGTACGTACTCTCCTTCGATGAAGTCGGCATGCAGGACATTGAACGCGTCGGCGGCAAGAATGCCTCGATCGGCGAAATGCTGCGCGCCTTGACGCGTCTGGGTGTACGGGTGCCGCAGGGCTTCGCGACCACCGCTGCCGCCTACCGCGAATTCCTGCAGCAGGGCGGCCTCGATAAGCGCATCGCCGCCGAACTGGCCAGCCTCGATATTGAAGATGTCACGGCCCTGGCCGCCAGCGGCGCGCGCATCCGCCAGTGGATCATGGACACGCCGTTCACCGCGCAGCTGGAGCGTGCCGTGCTCGAACACTGGCAGGCCATGGATGCCGGCGCCGGCATCGCGGTCGCCGTGCGCTCTTCGGCGACGGCAGAAGATCTGCCAGAAGCCTCGTTTGCAGGCCAGCAGGAAACCTTTCTCAATGTGCGCGGCGGCGCCGCGGTACTCAGGGCGATGCACGAGGTCTATGCGTCGCTGTTCAACGATCGCGCCATCGCCTATCGGGTTCATCACCGCTTCGAGCATTCGCTGGTGGCGCTGTCCGTGGGCGTGCAGCACATGGTACGCAGCGACCTGGGCGCCAGCGGTGTGGTGTTCACCCTCGATACCGATTCCGGATTTCGAGACGCCGTGTTTGTCACCAGCTCCTACGGACTGGGTGAAACGGTCGTGCAGGGCGCCGTCAATCCCGATGAATTCTATGTGTACAAGCCTGGCTTGCGGGCCGGCAAGCGCGCCATCCTGCGGCGCAATCTGGGCGCCAAGGCAATCAAGATGATCTACGCCGAGCCCGGCGCCGCGGCGCGCGTGTGCACTGTCGAGGTGGCGGCCGAAGAGCGCACCCGCTTCTCGATCAGCGACACGGAGGTCGAAGCGCTGGCGCGCCAGGCGCTGGTGATTGAAGAACACTACGGTTGCCCGATGGATATCGAATGGGCGCGCGACGGCAACGACCAGCAGCTCTATATTCTGCAGGCGCGCCCGGAAACCGTACAAAGCCGGACTGGCCGCACACTGCAGCGCTACACCCTGCAACAGCGCTCCAAGGTTCTCGTCGAGGGCCGCGGCGTTGGTGGCCGCATCGGCAGCGGCCGGGTGCGCGTGGTACACGACGCCCGCGGCATGGCGCTGGTGCAACCCGGCGAAGTGCTGGTCGCCGACATGACCGACCCGGACTGGGAGCCGGTGATGAAGCGTTCAGCGGCAATCATCACCAATCGCGGCGGCCGCACCTGTCACGCGGCCATCATCGCCCGTGAACTGGGCATCCCGGCCGTGGTCGGCTGTGGCAATGCTACCGAAGCGCTGCGCGACGGACAGGAGGTCACGGTCTCCTGCGCCGAGGGGGACACGGGATTCGTCTACGAGGGACTGCTGAAGTTCCAGCATCAGCAGGTGCAGCTCGATGCCATGCCGCCCGCACCGGTGCGCATCATGATGAACGTCGGCAACCCGGATCGCGCCTTCGCCTTCGCCAGCCTGCCGCATCGCGGCGTCGGGCTGGCGCGGCTGGAATTCATCATCAATCGCATGATCGGCGTGCATCCGCGCGCGCTGCTGGAGTTCGAGCGGCTCGAAGCGCCGCTCAAGGCCACCATTCGCCAGCAGATGGCCGGCCACACCGACCCGGTGGAATTCTACGTCGAGCGCCTGAGCGAAGGCATTGCGCAGATTGCCGCGGCCTTTGCACCCGAACCGGTCATCGTGCGGCTCTCCGATTTCAAGTCGAACGAGTATGCCAATCTGATTGGCGGCAAGCTCTACGAGCCGCATGAAGAAAATCCCATGCTCGGTTTCCGCGGCGCCGGCCGCTATGTCGATGCCGCGTTCCGGCCCTGCTTCGAGCTCGAATGCCGCGCGCTGCTGCGGGTACGCGAAGACATGGGCCTGCGCAACGTGCAGGTGATGGTACCGTTCGTGCGCACGGTCGAAGAGGCGCACGCAGTCACCGAGTTGCTGGCCGCCAATGGTCTGCGTCGCGGCCAGGACGAATTGAAACTGATCATGATGTGCGAACTGCCCACCAACGCCCTGCTGGCTGACGATTACCTGCAGTATTTCGACGGCATGTCGATCGGCTCGAATGACCTGACCCAGCTGACGCTGGGCCTGGATCGCGATTCAGGCTTGGTGGCGAAGGGTTTCGATGAGCGCGACGCGGCAGTAAAAGCCCTGATTGCCATGGCCATCGCCGCCTGTCGCAGGCAGGGCAAGTACATCGGTATTTGCGGTCAGGGGCCCTCTGATCACCCGGATTTCGCCCGTTGGCTGGTCGATGAGGGCATCGACAGCATTTCCCTGAACCCGGATTCGGTCGTGGCCACCTGGCTGTTCCTGGCCAGCGACCCGGCCCGCAAGCCACAGCAAAGCTGATCAACGCCGCGACAGCGCCTCACTGATCGCCGCCGCCAGGCTCTCTGGTTTGTCGGTAGGCGCGTAACGCTGCAGCACCGCACCATCGCGGCCGACGAGGAACTTGGTGAAATTCCACTTGATGGCCTCGGTGCCCAGCAGGCCCGGCCGCGCCTCTTTCAGAAACCGGTACAGCGGGTGGGCTCCGGCGCCATTGACTTCGAGCTTGGCGAACAACGGAAAGGTCACGCTGTAGTTGAGCGAGCAGAACTGGCGTATTTCCGCTTCATCGCCTGGTTCCTGGTGGCCGAACTGATCGCAGGGGAACCCCAGCACCGCAAAGCCCTGTGAGCGGAATTGCTGATAAAGCGCTTCCAGCCCCGTGTACTGCGGCGTGAAGCCGCAGCGGCTGGCGACATTGACGATCAGCAGCACCTGTCCGGTATAACCCGCCAGTGATTGCTCGGTGCCATCGATGGTGCGCACCTGGATATCGTAGATGCTCATACTAACGCGCGCTCCGCTCAGCCCGGCAACAGTGCCGGTCATTTTAGGTTATTGCGGCGGCTTTCATAGCGCCGGCCGAGGCCCAGGGCTGCATACCCCCAGAGCGCCGCGGCCGCGATGCCCAGAGTCACGATGCCCATGAGGCCAGCGCCGGCAGCGCGCAGGCCGGCCTGCAGCATCGAGGCCGTGACATCGCCAAAGCGGTACACGGTGGTATCAATGACGTTCTTGGCCTTGTAGCGGCTGTCCTGATCGAGCACCGTAAAACTGATCTCGCGACTCGGACGGGCGATGGCGTACTGCGTTACACGGCGCACGACCTGCAGCAATTGCACCATGGCAACGGTAGGTGCCAGCAGCAAGGCAGCGAAGGCCGCGATCATGATGAGCGGGTTGAGCAGCAGGGTGGCGGTCAACCCGAAACGACGTACCACACGGCTGAGTCCGAGGATCAGGACCAGCGCGGTCGCGACGTTGACCGCCAGATCGATATCGGCAATCGCTACGGCCCGCGCGGCCATGGCGCTGATATGCGTCGCGATGATCTCGGTCTGCATGAAGTAAGCGACGGTGGCGACCCAGGTCATGAGCAGCATGAACAGCGCCTGCTGCTGCAGGTAGCGTGATTCGCGCAGCAGGCGAAATCCGGCCAGCGCACTTCCCGGCAGGGCATGATCCATGGTGGTGCGCTGGGCGGGAGCGCCATCCGCCAGCATGCGCTGCTTCTCGCCGATCAGGCGCTGCACCAGCACAATCACCCACAGGAAGCCGGCAGCGGCGATCAGCAGCAGGCCATCGAGGCCCACGCTGCGCGCCAGTGCGCGGGTAATCAGCGGGCCGGCGATGGCACCGATGCTGCCGCCGGCGGCAATGAAGGCAAACAGCCGCGTGGCCTGCGCAGCGTTGAACAGTTCGACCATCAGGGTCCAGAACAGTGATATCAGATAGAGATTGGTGACGCTGAACCAGACAAAATAGCTGCCGGCCAGCCAGCGATTCGCCGGCGCAGCACGCAGCAACAGGGCAAACACCAGGATATTGGCCAACCAGAACCAGAACAGCCCCGGCAGCAGCCGCGCCAGCCGGAAGCGCGCGGTAAGCGCCGCGAACACTGGCGCGCACAACAGCACCAGCACGAACGTGCCCATGAACAGGTGGTTGAGCTGCGCGATCCCAAACGCCGTGGCGAGCGTGTCGCGCACCGGGCGCAGCACATAGTAGGCCGCCAGCAGCACGAAGTGACAGGCGAAGGCGAGCCACACGGCGCGACCTTCGCCCGCCTCGATGCTGACGCAGGTCGCCAGCAGCCGCTCAAAGCCCTGAGCCCATACGGCTGGCTTGCCAGAGGTTTCTTTGTCCATGCGCACAAGTCCCGCCTGAGGGGCGTATTGGCCTTTGGCAGGCCAGCGCCGCATCGCCTGCACGCTACCATGCGGCACCGGTTGACGTGAATGTGCTGCAGTTCGCAGGCACCGGCACGAAGCTGGCCTTAGGCTTGCAGTCATGGTGCCATCCCGTAATGAACCCGCCGAGGCTGGTGTGCGCATGCGCTCGCTGCTCGAGCGCTGGCAGCTGAGCCTGGAGCTGCACGAGCGCTACCTGACGCTCGATGATGCGCACTACTGGCATGTGCAGCCCTGGCCCACGCATGAACGCCCGGCGGCGTGGATCGTCAGGCTGGCACGGGAGAAAGTCGCCGAGTTGGCGCGCTCCCTGGAGCAGCGGCTGGCTCGCAAGGATGCCGACTTTGCTGCCGGCCTCGAGCAGATGCTGTTCCTGGCGAACCTGGTGGGATTGCAGCCTGCGGGCCGCTATATCCCGCTGGCCGATCCGCAGACTGAAAAAGCCGAAATGTTGCCGCTGCCGCGGGCAACGGCTGAGCTGCCGCGCCCGCGCCTGAACCGTGGCGCCCGTCCGGCGCGCGCGCCAGCCGTCAGCGCGGAAACCCGGCAGATCATGGATGATGCGGTGCGCCTGCTGAAGTGGGGACGCCAATGGCACGAACTGGGCGAACTCATCAGCCGCCTGGCTGACCGGCCGTCAGTGGGTGATGTACGCCGCACCCTGCGCGCGCACCGCGCCCGTATCGAAGCGGCGGCCGGCACTGCGGCACAGCGCTGACACAGCAACGCTACCGGGTACGCACCAGCAGCCCGGCAGCGGCGCCCGCGAGCAAAGCCGTGGGCACCCAGGCCAGCAGTAGCGGATCGAGGCTGAAAACCACGGCGCCGCTCTCCACCGTGCGTTGCAGGAAGAAGTAGACCAGGCCCACTACCAGCCCAAGCGTACTGCGCGCGCCACTGCCGGCCGTGCGCAGCGAGCCGAAGCCAAACGGCAGCGCAAACAGCACCGCCATGGGTATGGCAGCGGAACGCGCCACTCCCGACCAGAAAGCCAGGCGGTAGCTGCGATCATCCAGCTCATTGCTGCGCAGGTAGCGGATCGCGCGGTTCAACGCGCCCAGGGACAGCTCGGCTGGTTGCACATTCGCGAGCTGGAGAAAACTGGCGCTGGCGGCTGAATTCAGCTGATGCACCGGCTCGCGTTGCGCACTGACGCGATCATCCGCAAAGCGCGACTGGGCATAGTCGCCCAGCTGCCAGGATCTGCGCGCCGCGTTGCTGGCCCGTTCGGCATGCGCCATCGAAGCAATGCGCCCGTCGCTGTTCAATTCATACACCCACATGCCGCCAAACTCGCGCTCGCCGTCGCGCTGCGCGATATTGATGATGAGATTGCCATCGCGCACCCAGGCGCCGCCCGCACCCAGCAGGCTGAGATTGTTGTAGCGAGCCAGTGCCCGGCGCTCGTCCGCCAGCTGCTCGAGTCGTGGCGCCAGAAATTCGCCAACCACCAGGCCCAGCAGCAGCAGCACCAGGCCGCAGCCGAAGGTGGTAGCCGACAACCGCCACTTGGACATGCCGCCGGCGCGCATGGCAGTCAACTCATGGGTGCGCGCCAGCGCGCCGATGCCCAGCATGGCGCCGATCAGCACGCCGGCCGGATAGGCGTTGAGCGCAAAGCGCGGTACGTTCAGCAGGCTGAAGATCAGCGCTTCACCCATGGTGTAGTGCCCTACACCTATGTTGCTTTGCTCATCGATGAAGGTGAACAGGCCACCCAGCACCAGCAGCACTGCCATCACCAGGCCAATTGCGCCCAGCAGCGTGCGTGCCACATAGCGATCGAGCTGGTTCAACTGCGCCGGCTCCGCAGCAGGCTGAAGCCGCCCCAGGTCAGCCACAGTGCCAGCAGCACGAACAGCGCGTGCACCCACCACAAACCCAGCGCCGCGGGGGTGGAGCCGTGTTCATACCAGGTGCGCGCCGCCGTGGTCAGATTACCGTACACGGCAAACAGGACTACCGCCTGCCACACTTTGGCGTAGCGTCCCTGCCGCGGACGCAGCCGCCCCAGCGGCAGCGCACACAGCGCACCAACCAGCACCATGAGCGGCAGGCCGAAGCGCCATTGCAGTTCAGCGCGCGCGGGTCGATCAGTGCGGCGCAGCAGCTGCGTGGTTGAGCGCTCGTCCAGGCGTGCGCGCCGCTGCGCCAGCTCCGGCGCCGCGAGCGGAATGCGCAGGCTCTGGAATTGCAGCCGCCGGAACTGCTGCTCACCGGGCACGCCATTGAGGCGTTCACCATCGAACAGCACGATGGTCTGGCTCAGCCCGTCCGCGCCGATTTCGCGGCGCGCGCGCGCCGCGACCGTGGCCACGACCTCCTGCCCTTCAGACTGCTTGATAAATACGTTGCGCAGATCGCCATTGGCTCCGGCGCTGCGCGCATAGACCACGGTACGACCGGCATCAAAGCTGCGGAAGCGGCCCACCTCGAAGGGCACAGCCAGTCCGGCGCGCAGCGCCTGGGCACTCAACGCCGCACGCTGACTGGCCGCCTGCGGCGCCAGCTGCAGGTTCATCCAGGCGCCCAGCGCCGCGACCGGCAGCGCCAGCCCGAGCAGCGGCCCGTATGCCTGCCAGCGACCGAATCCACAGGCCTGGGCAGCAACTATTTCGCTTTCGTTGTACAGACGGCCGAGGGCCAGGACCACCCCCAGCACCAGTCCCAGCGGCAGCAATATCGCGAAGTTCTCAAGCGCGCCCAGCGCGAAGAGCTCCAGCACCAGGCCGCGTGGATACTGCAGTTCAGCGGCGCGCGCCAACACTGCGCCCAGCTGGTAAATGAGCAGGATGGCGCCGAGCGCGACGGTCACGCCGGCCACGTTCTGGGCCATTTCGCGCCAGATATACCGCTGCAGAATTCGCAATTGCGCCCTCACGATGCGCGTGGCATCGGCTAAACTCCCGCCACTTTAACCCGAAGCGGCCAATTCACAATGAAGTACGAAGCGTACAGCGGCAAGGCGACCAGCGCGCGTGGCGAGTGTCTGGTGGTGGGTGTGCACGAGGAGCACAAGCTCGGCACGCAGGCGCAGCTCATCGACCGCGCCATGGGCGGACGCCTGCTGGCGCTGCTCAAGCGCGGCGACTTCTCAGGACGCGCCTACGAAACGCTGCTGGTGAGCGAGAGCGCCGGCCTGGCTGGCAAGCGGCTGCTGCTGGTGGGCCTGGGCGCCACCAGGCAATACCAGCGCGCCACCTGGAAGCGCGCACTGGCCGCCGCGGTGAGTGCACTCCTGCGTACCCGTATCAGCACTGCGATCATCGCCCTCGATCGCCCGGGCGCCAGCGATTTTGATGACTACACGCTGGCGCGCGCCACCGCGGAGTGCGTGGGCGCCGGCCTGTATCGCATCAACGCCCTGAAGTCCGGGCGGCGTCCGCGCCCGCATGCCCTGACGGGCGTCAAGGTGGGCCCGTTCAGCGCCGCGCATCTGGCAGCGGCCCGCCGTGGCCTGGCCGATGGCGAGGCCATCGCGGCCAGTGCGCAGCTGCTGCGCGATCTGGCCAATCTCCCCGGCAACGTCTGCACGCCACGTCATCTGGCGGCCACCGCCATGCAGGTCGGCCGCGCGCATCGCGGCCTGCGGGTGCGCGCGCTCAATGAGGCGCAGATCCGCCGCCTCAAGATGGGTTGCCTGCTGGCCATTGCGCGTGGCAGCGCCGAGCCGCCGCGCTTTATCGTCATGGAGCACCGTGGTGGCCGGCGTGGCGCCGCGCCGCTGGTGCTGGTGGGCAAGGGCGTCACCTTCGACAGCGGCGGCATCTCGCTCAAAGACCCGGCGGCGATGGATGAAATGAAGTACGACATGTGCGGCGCCGCCAGCGTGATCGCCGCCCTCGACCTGGCGGCGCGCCTGAAGCTGCGCATCAATCTGGTCGGCCTGGTGGCGGCCTGCGAGAACATGCCCGGCGGCCGCGCCATCAAGCCCGGCGATATCGTCACCAGCATGAGCGGTCAGACGGTCGAGATTCTCAACACCGATGCCGAAGGCCGGCTGATCCTCAGCGATGCGCTCCACTATGCGCGCCGCTTCAAGCCCAGCGCGGTGATCGATCTGGCGACGCTGACCGGTGCCTGCGTGGTGGCGCTCGGCGCGCATCATTCCGGCGTCATGGGCAATGACGATGAGCTGGTGCGCGAGCTGCTCGCAGCGGGTGTGCGCGCGGACGATCGCGCCTGGCAGCTGCCGCTGACCGACGACTACGGCGATCAGCTCAAGAGCAATTTCGCCGATTTCGCCAATGTCTGCGGTCGCGACGGCGGCGCCATCACGGCGGCCGCATTCCTCGGCAAATTCACCAAGGGCCTGAAGTGGGCGCATGTCGACATCGCCGGCACGGCCTGGGTGAGCGGCGCCGCCAAGAGCGCTACCGGCCGGCCGCTGGGGCTGCTGGGCGATTTCCTGATCCGGCGCGCGCGCGGCTGAGGCGCCCATGCCGACGCTGGCGGGCTGAGCGCTGATGGAACGCGCCGATTTCTATGTGCTGGCAAGCAGCGATGCGCGCGAGCGCCTGAAATTCGCCTGCCGGGTCATCGACAAGGCGTTTGGCGCCGAGCAGCGCGTGCTGGTGTGGCTTGATGATGCCGCTGCACTGCAGAGTTTCGATGATCTGCTGTGGACCTTTGCGCAGGACAGCTTCATTCCTCACGACCCGGTCGGCCCCGAGTCAAACTGGGAAGACTCGCCGGTCCTGCTCAGCTGCGCGGCGCTGCCGCCCGCGGGCGTCGAGGTGCTGGTGAATCTCGCCACCGGCGTGCCGGCGCTCGCCAACGACGCCCGACAGGTGATCGAAATCATCGACGCCGACCCGACCCGGCGCCAGGCGGGCCGCGCGCGCTTCAGGCACTACCGCGAAATGGGTGTAACGCCAGGTACGCATGACATCACCGACCAGGCTGCAATCTAGACTGCCGTTCATGGACAAGACCTACTCCCCGGCCGAAATCGAACAACGCTGGTATGCCCACTGGGAATCCCGGGGTTGGTTCGCGCCGCCCGCCACTGGCGGCACAGCCAGCGACGCCAGTGCCGGCGCCTACTGCATCATGATTCCGCCGCCCAATGTCACCGGCACCCTGCACATGGGCCATGCGTTTCAGGACACCATCATGGATGCCCTGACACGCTTCCACCGCATGCGCGGCGCGGCCACGTTGTGGCAGCCGGGCACTGATCACGCCGGCATCGCCACCCAGATGGTGGTCGAGCGTCAGCTCAATGCCGAGGGCAAGCAGCGCACCGATCTGTCGCGCGAGGATTTCCTGGCGCGCGTGTGGCAATGGAAAGAGCAGTCGGGCGGCACCATCGCACGCCAGCTGCGTCGTCTGGGCGCCTCGCTCGACTGGTCGCGCGACCGCTTCACGATGGATCCAGCCATGTCGCGCGCCGTCATCGAGGCTTTCGTGCGGCTGCACGAAGAAGGCCTGATCTACCGCGGCAAGCGCCTGGTGAACTGGGATCCGGTACTGCACACCGCGCTCTCGGATCTGGAGGTGTTGAGCGAAGAAGAGGAAGGCTGGCTCTGGCACCTGCGTTATCCGCTCGCCGATGGCAGCGGACAGCTGGTGGTGGCCACCACGCGCCCGGAGACCATGCTGGGCGACGCGGCGGTCGCCGTGCATCCGGACGATGAACGCTACCGGCAGCTGATCGGCAAGCGCGTGCGCCTGCCGCTGACCGGGCGCGAGTTGCCGATCATTGCCGATGAGTTCGTCGACCCGGCCTTCGGCACCGGCTGCGTGAAAATCACGCCGGCCCATGATTTCAACGATTACGCGGTCGGCCAGCGACACGCATTGCCACTGATCAATATCTTTACGCCCGACGCACAGCTCAACGATTGCGTGCCGGCGCCCTACCGCGGTCTCGATCGCTTCGAGGCGCGTAAGCGCGTGGTGGCCGATCTGGAGGCAGCGGGCCTCATGGACAGGATAGATCCACACAAACTGATGGTGCCGCGCGGCGATCGCAGCGGCGCGGTGATCGAGCCTTACCTCACCGATCAGTGGTACGTGCGGGTCGAGCCGCTGGCCAAACCGGCAATCGCCGCGGTCGAGACTGGCCGCATCCGCTTCGTACCGGAGAACTGGGACAAGACCTACTACCAGTGGATGCGCAATATCCAGGACTGGTGCATCAGCCGCCAGCTGTGGTGGGGCCATCGCATCCCGGCCTGGTATGACGAGGCGGGCAACGTCTACGTGGCGCGCGACGCCGCCGCCGCCGCCGCGCAGGCACGCGCGCGGCTCGGCCACGAGGCTACGCTGCGCCAGGATGAGGATGTGCTCGACACCTGGTTTTCTTCGGCGCTCTGGCCATTCTCGACCCTGGGCTGGCCCGACCAGACAGCCGAGCTGGCGCGCTTCTATCCGACCAGCGCACTGGTCACGGGTTTCGACATCATCTTCTTCTGGGTCGCGCGCATGATCATGTTCGGCCTGAAATTCAACGGCGACGTGCCGTTTCGCGACGTCTACGTGCACGGCCTGATCCGCGATGGCGAAGGCCAGAAGATGTCCAAGTCGAAGGGCAACGTCATCGACCCGCTCGACATCGTCGATGGCATCACGCTCGAGGCCCTGCTCGCCAAACGCACCACCGGGCTGATGCAGCCGCACCTGGCGGCCGGCATCGAGCGTGCCACCCGCAAGCAGTTTCCGGACGGCATCGCCGCACACGGCACCGACGCATTGCGATTCACCCTGGCGTCGCTGGCCACCCAGAGCCGTGACCTGCGCTTCGACATGCAGCGGGTCGCCGGTTACCGGAACTTCTGCAACAAGCTGTGGAATGCGGCGCGCTTTGTGCTGCTGATGCTGGAAGCGGACCCAGCGACCGCCAGTGAGGCGATGCGCGCTGACGGCCCGCCAGAACTGGGCCTGGCAGATCACTGGATCCGCTCGCGCCTGGGCCGCGCCATCGGCGCCGTCGATGGCGCTTTCAGGGATTACCGTTTCGACTATGCCGCGAGCGCGCTGTATGAGTTCACCTGGCATGAATTCTGCGATTGGTACCTGGAACTGGTCAAGCCCGTGCTGCAGGGGAGCGATGCGACTCCCGCACAGCAGCGCGCCGCGCGCCAGACTCTGCTGTCGGTGCTGGAAGCGCTGCTGCGCACACTGCACCCGCTGATGCCGTTCATTACCGAGGAAATCTGGCAGCGCGTGGCGCCGCTCGCCGCCGCGCACTCTGCCGGCGCTGCAGTTCATCCGGCGGTCGCGCTGGCGCCGGTCACCGTCATGCTGGCGCCCTGGCCGAAAGCGGATGAGTTCGCTGCCGATGAGCGCGCGGAAGCCGAGATGAAATGGCTGATGAGCGTAGTGCTGGGCGTGCGCCAGATCCGCGGCGAAATGGATATCAGCCCCGCGAGGAAGCTGCCGCTGTTGCTGCAGCATGCGAGCGTGCATGACCTGGAGCTGGCGCAGCGTCACCAGCCGCTGCTGATGCGGCTCGCTGGCGTCGAGGCGCCACGGGCACTGAGTCCGGGCGTCACGGCACCCCCGGCGGCAGCGACCATGGTGGGCGAACTCGCGCTGCTGGTGCCGATGGCCGGTCTGATAGATCCGGCCGTCGAGCAGGCCCGGCTCGAGAAGCGCATGCGCAAGCTGCAGGAGGAAATCACCCGCGCCAACGGCAAACTCGGCAATGAGAATTTCGTGCGCAGCGCACCCGCAGCCGTGGTCGTGCAGGAGCGCGAACGGCTGGCGGATTTCGAACGCACGCTCGCCGCGCTGGCGCGGCAACTGCAGCAAGTGCGCGCCCTCATCCCATGAATCCGCTCGCTGCGGCGGTGACTGCCATCGAGCAGATACTGCTGGGTAAGCCAGCGCAGATCCGCCTGTGCCTCGCCTGCCTGTTGGCGCGCGGCCATCTGCTGATCGAAGATGTGCCGGGCGTGGGCAAGACCACGCTGGCCCACACCCTGGCGCGGGTCCTCGGGCTGGAGTGGCGCCGACTGCAGTTCACCAGCGATCTGCTGCCCGCCGACGTGGTCGGGGTCTCGGTTTTCGATCGCGCCACGCAGCAGTTTCAGTTTCGCCCCGGCCCGGTGTTCACGCAGTTGCTGCTGGCCGATGAAATCAACCGTGCCAGCCCCAAGGCGCAGAGCGCGCTGCTGGAGGCCATGGAGGAGCGGCAGGTCAGTGTCGATGGCACGACCCATGTGCTGCCCGAACCTTTCTTCGTGGTGGCCACGCAGAACCCGCATGAGCAGCTGGGCGCCTTTGGCCTGCCGGAGTCGCAGCTCGACCGGTTCCTGATGCGCGTGAGCCTAGGGTACCCAGACCAGGAATCCGAGCGTCGCCTGCTGATGGCCGCCGACCGGCGTGAAGCGCTGGCGGCCACGCCCGCCGTGCTCGACGCTGCGGCCCTGTTGGCCGCGCAACGCGCAGCACGCGCCATCTATGTGAGCGCCACGCTGCTCGATTACCTGCAGGCGCTGGTCGCACAGTCGCGCACGCTGTGGCAACTGGGGCTGTCGCCGCGCGCCGCCCAGGGGCTGGTGCGCGCAGCCCAGGGCTACGCGTTGCTGGCGGGCGAGCGCGCCGTCTTGCCCGAGCACGTACAGGCCGTCCTGCCCGCGGTGGCCGGACATCGCCTGGAGCGACGCGGCAGCAGCGAAGCGGCGGATGGCGAACGGCTGGCGGCTGAACTGCTGCGCTCGGTGCCGGTGCCGATCTGAACCATGTTGCGCGCGCGTCTGCTTGAACGCGCCGCCGCCTGGGCTCGCAGGCGCCAGGGCGACGATCAAACACCGCTCATATTGCAGGCCCGGCGAGTCTACATACTGCCCACTCGCGCAGGTGTAGCCTTCAGCGTGCTGTTGTTCGTGATGCTGGTGGCCGGCCTGAACTACACCAACAGCCTGGCGCTGCTGCTGACCTTCATCCTGGTCGGCTTCATGCTGGCGGGCATGTATGAATGTCAGCGTACGCTGCAGGGCCTGGAGCTCAGGCAGGCGCGCGCGCTCGATAGTCACGTCGGCAGCACCGGCGTGGTCGAGCTGCGGCTGGCCAACCGGCGCCGCGCCCCGCGACGTGCGCTGTGCGTGCGCTGCCACGAGATGCCAGGCACACGCTTTGACATGGCCGGCGGCGCCACCGACACGGTGCAGCTGTTCTACCGCTCGACCCGTCGCGGACGCGTGAGCATCGATCGCCTGGAACTGGCCACCACCGCACCCTTTGGCCTGTTCCGCGCCTGGACCTGGCTGCACCTGCCGCTCGTCGCCATTGTCTACCCGCGCCCCGCCGGGCAGCGAGCGCTGCCACGCAGCGGTGCAGCTGTCAGCGTGCGCGCCACGCAGGTTGCCGGCAGCGACGAGGAAGAATGGTCAAGTCTCCGGGCCTTCAACCCGGGCGACAATCCGCACCGCATCGCCTGGAAGGTCTACGCCCGCGGCGGGGCGCTCATGGTCGGGCAATACGAGGGCAGCGGTGGTGATGAGCATCTGCTGAGTTTCGCCGGGCTGGAAGATCTGGACCTCGAGGCACGCTTGAGCCAACTGGCGGCCTGGGCGTTGATATGCGCACAGCGCGGCGCGGCCTGCGGATTGCAGCTGCCAGGGTGCCAGCTGCCAATCGGTCGCGGCGCCGAACACCAGGCGAGCCTGCAGCGCGCGCTCGCACTTTTCGGTGAGGCGCCGCCGTGAAGCCTGGCGCGGGTACGCCATTGAGCACTGCTGCGCCGCCGACTCGCTCCGGGATGCGCCTGGCGCTGGGCGGCCTGCTGTTGGCGGCCGCGTTGAACGCACACCACACGGCCTGGTGGTGCCTGCCGGTGCTGGCGGCAGCCAGCATCTGGCATCTGCGCGCGAACCTCCGACTTACCAGGCTGCCGCCCAGACTGCTACGCATTGGCATGGCGCTGCTGCTGACCGTGGGAGTGCTGCTGAATTTCAATACGCTCAATGGACTGGAGGCCGGCGCCACGTTGCTGACCGCCATGATTGCCGCCAAGCTGTTCGAAACCCGTGCCACGCGCGACTGGTACGTCATTCTCGGCGCCGCCCTGTTCCTGTTGCTGGCCGCCTGCCTCGATCGCCAGCAACTGTGGCGCCTGCCCGCGTACGCCCTCACGCTCTGGCTGTGCGCCGGCGCGTTCCGCGGTCTGGATGGCGGCGGCAACCAACCGGTCGCGCTGCTGCTGCGCGGCGCGGGCCGGCAATTGCTGCTGGCGCTGCCGCTGGCGCTGGTGCTGTTCATTTTCTTCCCGCGTCTGGCCGGAGCATTCTGGGCGCTGCCCACCGGCGAGGCTGCCATCACCGGGCTCGGCGATGACATGAGTCCGGGCGATATTTCACGACTGGTCGAATCGGACGAGCCGGCATTGCGGGCGCGATTTTCCGGACCGCTACCGCCGGTCGCGATGCGTTACTGGCGCGGACCGGTGCTGCATGATTTTGATGGCCGCACCTGGCGCCGGCAACGCGGCCAGGTGGCCCGCAGGCCGGAGCTGGATTATCGCGGCCCGGCGTACCACTACACCGTGACGATCGAACCCAATACGCATGGCACCGTGCTGGCGCTGGAACTGGCCTCACCGGGCGAGCTGCCGTTCGTCGTGTTCACGGCTGACTACCAGTTGCTCGCTGCGCGCCCGATCACCCAGGTACAGAGCTTCGAACTGAGCTCGTATCCCCTGGCCAGCAACAGTGCCGAGCTTTCAGCGCTGGCGCGGCGCATCGACCTGGCTCTGCCGGCCAATCGCAATCCGCGCACGCGATCGCTGGCCACTGCGCTGCGGGCCTCGGCCACGGGCGACGCCGCCTTTGCAGATCTGGCCATGGCTTACCTGCGCGATGGCGGTTTCGAATACACACTCACTCCGCAGCGCCTGGGGCGCGATTCGGTCGATGATCTGCTGTTCGGCACTCATCAGGGCTTCTGCGCACACTACGCTTCAGCCTTCGTCACTCTGATGCGCGCCGGCGGCGTGCCCGCGCGGGTCGTCACCGGCTATCTGGGCGGCGAATGGAACCACTTCGGCGGCTACCTGACGGTGCGCCAGTCCGATGCGCACGCCTGGGCGGAAGTGTGGCTGGCCGGCCGCGGTTGGGTGCGCCTTGACCCCACCGCGGTGCTCGCGCCTGAGCGACTCGCCCGCGGCCGCTACGATTTCGCTGGCAGCGGCGCCGGCAGCAGCGCGCGGCTGCTGCGCGCCCCATGGCTGCGCGATGCGCTGCAGGGTTGGGATGCGCTCAATGCCTGGTGGCAGGATCAGGTGGTCGGGTTCAACTTCAGGCGCCAACTCGATCTCGCCCGCTGGCTGGGATTTGCCGATCGCGACTGGCAGGCCCTGGGCATAGCTCTGGGCGCTGGCCTGATCAGCTGGATGCTGTGGATGAGCTGGACCCTGCGCCATGCCCTGCGGCGCGAGCGCCCAGATGCGCTCGCGCGTGCCTGGGGGCGGATCGACACGCGGCTGCGCCGTGCCGGCCTGGCGCGCGCGGCCCACGAGACGGTGCTGGCGCATGCCGAAAGAATCGCCCAGTCGCAACCCGCGCAGCGCGCGACTCTGCTGCCCCTCGCGCGACGCTATACACAACTGCGCTATGGCCCGCCTGGCCGTACCGAACAGCTGGACGAATTCCTGCGCAGCGCGCGCCGCTACCGCGCCAGCTAGATCGGCGCCGCCGGCGTGCGCACCCGCCACAGCAACAGCGCGCCCGCCACAAACAGCAGCGCCACCGAACCAATGGCGCTGCGTGGATTGCCGGTGAGCGCGGCCGTGACGGCGATCAACAACGGCCCGAGCACGGTCGCAAACTTGCCCAGCATGTTGTAGAAACCAAAATACTCCGCCGACTTTCCGGGCGGCACGAACTGGCCGAAGAACGAGCGCGACAGACTCTGCACGCCACCCTGCACCAGGCCGACGATCACCGCCATGATGAAGAACCCGCGCACGCTGCTGAGCACCACCGCCCAGCCGCTCACGCCGATGTAAACCATGAGGCCGAGCAGGATGCCGCGGCGCGCGCCGATGCGCCCGCCCAGCCAACCGAAGGCCAGGGCAGCCGGAAAGGCCACGAACTGCGTCAGCAGCAGGGCACCCAGCAGTTTGGTGGCCGGCAGACCCAGGGCCATGCCGTAGTCCACCGCCATCTTGATGATGGTATTCACGCCATCGATGTACAGCCAGTAAGCCAGCAGGAACAGCCATAGTTCGCGATGCGCAGCCATGTTGCGTACCGTCGCCGACAACTCGCGCCAGGCGGTGCGCAGCGCCGCCCCGGCTGGCAGCCCGGGCGTGGCACCGGCACCACCCAGGTCGCGCGACTCGGCAACACCCAGGGCGATGGGAATGGAGAAGATCAACCACCAGGCGGCGACAGTCAGAAAAGAATAGCGCACCGCCATGGCCGTGGAACTGAGGCCGAACCAGTCCGGGTGCGCCGTCATCAGCACGTTGATCGCAAACAACAGGCCACCGCCCAGGTAGCCCAGCGCATAGCCCAGGGCCGAAACGCGATCGTAGTCGGCCGGCGCTGCCACCTGCAGCAGCAGGGCGTCGTAGAAAACGATGGCGCCGTTGAAACCCATGGTTGCGAGTACGAACAGCGCGGCCGCGCTGCCCCACTGCCCCTTGCCAATGCCGTAGAGCGCGGCGGTCGCCAGCACACCAACCAGGGTCCAGGCGAGCAGAAACCAGCGCCGCCGCGCGCTACGGTCGGCGATGACTCCCAGGAACGGCGCCAGCATGGCGACGATGAACCCGGCGATGCCGTTGGCCAGACCGAGACGAAAGGTTGCGGTCGTGGGGTCAGCCCCGACACTCCAGTACTGGCGGAAGAACGCGGGGAAGAACCCGGCCATCACCGTGGTCGCAAACGCCGAGTTGGCCCAGTCGTAACACGCCCAGGCAAGCACCGGGCGCTGCAGGTACCAGCGTTTCATTCCGCCGCGCTGCTCAGGTGTTCGCGCGTTTCGCTGAAGCGGATATCCGGCCAACGCTCGAGCGTGAGCTGCAGGTTGACCCGCGAGGGTGCCAGGTACACCAGCGCACCGCTGTGATCGCGCGCCAGATTGTCGTGGGCCTTCATCTGAAACTCCTCCAGCTTGCGCGGATCGCGGGCCGAGACCCAGCGCGCCGTGTGCACGCTGATTGCTTCAAAGACGCACTGCACAGCGTATTCGTCCGCGAGCCTGAAGGCCACTACTTCGAACTGCAGCTGACCGACCGCGCCCAGTATCAGGTCGGCATTGCGCAGCGGCTTGAACAGCTGCGTCGCGCCCTCTTCGCACAGCTGCGCCAGGCCCTTGGCCAGCGCCTTCATGCGCAGCGGATCCTTGAGTACCGCGCGACGGAACATCTCCGGTGCGAAATCCGGAATGCCGGTGAACGCCAGGGCTTCACCGGTGCTGAAAGTGTCGCCGATATTGATGGTGCCGTGATTGTGCAGGCCGATGATGTCGCCGGCATAGGCCTCCTCCGCCTGGCTGCGATCGGCCGCCATGAAAGTGAGCGCGTCAGCGATGCGCACTTCCTTGCGCAAGCGGGTGTGAAACAGCCGCATGCCGCGCTGGTAGCGACCCGAGCACAGGCGCATGAAGGCGATGCGATCGCGATGCCCCGGATCCATGTTCGCCTGGATCTTGAACACGAAACCACTCAGTTCCGTCTCCAGCGGTTCGACCACGCGCTCGCGGCAGGTGCGCGGCAGCGGCGGCGGCGCATGCTTGACGAAGGCGTTGAGCAGCTCTTCAACGCCGAAATTGCTGATCGCCGAACCGAAGAACACCGGGGTCAGGCGCCCGGCGCGATATTGCTGCACGTCGAAACTGGCCGTTGCGCCGCGCACCAGTGCAATTTCTTCAGCGTATTTCGCAGAGCTGTCGCCCAGCAGGGCATGCGCCTCCTCGCTTGCCAGGCCCTCGATGACGCGATTGCCGCCTACCCGGCCCTTCAGACCGGCCTCGTAGACGTAGATCCGGTCTTCGAGCAGGTGATAGATGCCGATCAGCTCACGTCCCATGCCAATCGGCCAGGTAATCGGCGCCGGATGAATCTTCAGCACTGCTTCGATTTCATCGAGCAATTCAATCGGCGCACGGCCGTCGCGATCGAGTTTGTTGACGAAGGTCATGATCGGCGTGTCGCGCAGGCGGCACACTTCCATCAACTTGATGGTCCGCTGCTCAACGCCCTTGGCGCAGTCGATGACCATGAGGGCCGAGTCCACCGCCGTCAGTGTCCGGTAGGTGTCCTCGGAAAAATCTTCGTGCCCCGGCGTATCGAGCAGGTTGACGATGCAGTCGCGATACGGAAACTGCATCACCGAACTGGTGATCGAGATACCGCGCTGCTGCTCGAGGCGCATCCAGTCGGAGGTGGCATGGCGTGCCGCCTTGCGCCCCTTGACCGTGCCCGCCATCTGGATGGCGCCACCGAACAGCAGCAGCTTCTCGGTGAGCGTGGTCTTGCCCGCGTCGGGGTGCGAGATGATTGCGAAGGTGCGCCGGCGCAATATTTCCTGGTCAAGAGCACTCATATCGCCGACACCGCCACTGTATTCAGGGCGCGCATTCTAGCCGGAAACGAGCCGATTGCTGTCAATCTACGCGGCATAGCGGCGCGTGGAGCGATTCATTCATCCCGGGAAATCTCCCGACGACGCACAGCGCCTCGCGGTGATTGGATGAGCGCCTCTCGGTCGCGCTCAAACCGTAAGATCCCGTCGCATGACGAGAGCATCCTCACGCCCACCCTCCGCCTGGTAGTAGCCGCGCCGCATGCCGATCTGCTGGAAAAACATGGTCTCGTACAGCCGTATGGCGGCTGTGTTGCCGGGGCGCACTTCCAGAAAGACCAGGCGCGCGCCGCTATGGGAGACAAGGTCGAGCAGGTGCTCGAGCAGTCGTCGGCCAAGGCCACGGCAGCGGAATTCCTCGCGCACGCACAGATTCAGCAGGTGCGCTTCGCCGGCGCCGCTGGAGATCACGCCGTAACCGGCCAGCAGGTAGTCAATTTCGAGCACGCTGCAGAAATAACCGACCCGCAGGCAATCGCGAAAAATGCCCTCGGTCCAGGGAAAGGCATAGGAGCGGGTTTCCAGGGCCAGCACGGCGGCGAGATCCGACTCCTGCATGGCTCTGGGCAGGATCTGCGGGACCGGGATCGCATCACTTGCCACGGCCACCACGCCTGGCTACCCCGGCCTGTTGACGCGAGCCATTTCGCGGCGCACGAAGCGCAGATCGCTCCAGGCCTTGCGCTTCTCGCCCGGGCTGCGCAGCAGGTAGGCCGGATGATAGGTGACGATCAGCGGCGTGGCGCGTTCGCCGAAGCGATGCACGCTGCCGCGCAGCTTGCCGATGGGCGTATCGGTGGCCAGCAGGTTCTGAGCCGCGATACGGCCCACAGCCAGCATCATCTGCGGCTGCAACAGCGCAATCTGCCGCTGCAGAAAGGGTCGGCAGCAATTCACTTCATCCGGATTCGGATCGCGGTTGCCGGGCGGCCGGCACTTGAGTACGTTGGCAATGAATACACTCTCGCGCGGCGAGCCGAGCGCGCGCAACATGGAGTTGAGCAGCTGCCCGGCGCGGCCCACAAAGGGTTCGCCGAGACGATCTTCGTCGGCGCCAGGGGCTTCGCCCACGACCAGCAATTTTGCCGAGCGGCTGCCAACACCGAATACAGTTTGCGTACGAGTGGCGTGCAGACCGCATTGCACGCAAGCACGCACTGCAGCGGCGAGTGTGGCCCACTCGTCAGCGGCGGGGGCGGGCTGCGCTGCGGCCATGGGCACCGCCGCGGGCACGGCACGGCGCAGCTTCCACTGCTCGATACCCAGTGCCTCGAGATATTGAGAGCGCAGCGCAGTGCCGCCCGGGGTCACGAACCGCTGCTCGATTCGCTGCTGCGGCGCGCGCGCCGTATGCGGCGCCACACCCAGGCGAGCGGCGCCCACAGCGCGTAACCGCCAAAGCACCCCAGCAGCGCGCGTCCCGGATCAATGCCGATCACCACGAAAACCAGCGCTACGACCACCAGCCAGACGAAACGGACTGGCCTGGCGTCAAGTTTCTTGAAGCTCGGATAACTGAAGGAACTCACCATGAGCGCGCCCGCTATGGCGGTGACGCTGAACGCGACTATCAACCCGGTCAATCCCGGTTCACGCCATTCACTCGACACCCATACGAATCCGGAGACCACCGCCGCGGCTGACGGACTCGGCAGGCCCTCGAAATAATTCTTGTCCTGCGTCGCCACACGGGTGTTGAAGCGCGCCAGGCGCAAGGCCGCAGCAGCGCAATAGAAGAACGCGGCCAGCCAGCCGAGCCGGCCCCAGGCGCGCCCGTATTCGGCGATGCGCGCCACGCCCCACTGGTAGGAAACCATTGCCGGCGCCAGCCCGAAGGCCACCATGTCCGCCAGGCTGTCGTATTCCTTGCCGAAGGCGCTTTCTGTATGGGTCAGGCGTGCCATGCGCCCGTCGAGCGTGTCGAATATCATCGCCACGAATACCGCGATGCCGGCACGCTCGAAGTTGCCATCGATCGCCGCCACAACCGCATAAAAACCGGAGAACAGGCAGCCGGTGGTCAGCAGGTTTGGCAGCAGAAAGATGGCGCGGCGCCGGGGCGCGGCCGTGGGCAGTTCTGGCTCATCCATGTACGGGGCATGATAGGGGTCTGCCGCGGTGCCGTCCAACTGCGGCGTATCTGCTAGGATCATGGGCCCTTTGCCGTCCGTAATTGCCGCCATGCGCCTGTCTCATTACCCGGTCAACGCCACCAAGGAAACGCCTGCGGAAGCTGAACTCATCAGCCACCAGCTGATGCTGCGCGCCGGCCTGATCCGGCGCGCGGCGACCGGCATCTACAGCTGGCTGCCATTTGGCCTGCGCACCCTGCGCAAGGTCGAAAACATCGTGCGCGAGGAGATGGATCGCGCCGGTGCGCTGGAGATACTCATGCCCGCGGTGCAGCCGGCCGAGCTGTGGCAGGAATCAGGCCGCTGGGATCAATACGGTCCGGAATTGCTGCGCCTGAAAGACCGGCACGAACGCGCTTTCGTGGTCGGACCCACCCATGAAGAAGTGGTCACGGATATCGCGCGCCGCGAATTGCGCAGCTACCGCCAGCTGCCGGTGAATTTCTATCAGATCCAGACCAAATTCCGTGACGAGGTGCGACCCCGTTTCGGTGTGCTGCGGGCGCGCGAATTCATCATGAAGGATGCCTACTCCTTTCACGTCGACGAAAAATCACTGGCGGCGGGCTACGCTGTCATGCGGGCGGCCTACACGCGCATTTTCACGCGCCTGGGACTCGATTTTCGCATTGTGCAGGCCGACAGTGGCGCCATCGGCGGCCATGCCTCGGAGGAATTCCAGGTGCTGGCGGAGTCCGGCGAGGACGCCATTGCGGTGGCCGAAGATGCCGTGGCCAGCGACGGCTATGCGGCCAATATTGAGCTGGCGCCGGCCCTGCCACCTGCCGCTGAGCGCGCGGCCGCCCGCGAAACCCTGCGCCAGGTGGCGACGCCGGGGGCGAAAACCATCGCGGCGCTGAGTGCCATGCTGGAAATCGCGCCGGAGCGCTGCCTGAAGACCCTGCTGGTGGCGGGTGCCGACGACAGCGTCGTGGCGCTGCTGCTGCGCGGCGATCATGAACTCAACGCGATCAAGGCACAAAAGCTCCCAGGGGTGCAAAGCCCGCTGCGGATGGCCAGCAGCGATCAGGTGCGCACCGCCACTGGCGGTGAACCGGGTTTCATCGGACCCATAGGACTCTCCTGCCAGGTGTATGCGGATCACGCCGCGCTGGCGATGGCCGATTTCATCTGTGGCGCCAACGTACCCGACGCGCACCTGCTCGGGGTGAACTGGGGCCGCGACCTGGCCGAACCCAGCGCCGCCGATCTGCGCAATGTGGTGGCCGGCGACCTGAGCCCGGTGGGCGGCGGTCGGCTGAAGATCGTGCGCGGCATCGAAGTCGGTCACATATTCCAGCTGGGCAGCAAGTACAGCAGCGCCATGAACGCCACGGTGCTCGACGAGTCGGGCCAGGCCGTGACCATGCTCATGGGCTGCTATGGCATAGGTGTGACGCGCATCGTGGCCGCCGCCATCGAACAGCATCACGATGAACGTGGCATAATCTGGCCGGACTCGCTGGCGCCCTTTCATGTGGTACTCATTCCGCTCAATCTGCAGAAATCGGCACGGGTCCGCGAACGTGCCGACGCGCTTTATGCCGAGCTTGCTGCGGCTGGCATCGAGGTTCTGTTCGACGATCGCGACGCCCGGCCGGGCGTCAAGTTTGCCGAAGCTGAACTGCTGGGCATTCCGCATCGCATCGTCATCGGCGAGCGTGGGCTGGATGCCGGCAGCTGCGAATACCGCCAGCGCCGCGCCACCGACAACCAGGATGTTCCGCTTGCTGACATCATTGGCTTCATTCGCACGCGCCTGGCGGGCTGACCGACTGGCGCTGTGGGCGGCCCTGCTGGCAGTGCTGCCGGCTGCCAGCGCGCTGGCCGCGAGCCCGGCGGGCGCCACCGCACGCGGCACGCAACAGGATCCGGAACTGCGCGCAGTGGTGCTCCACGCGATCCACGAAACGCAATGCTTCAACGATCAGTTTGATTCGGCCGTGTGGTACACGCTGATGGAGCCGCGCCTGCGCCGGCATCTGGCCAAGCGCGACGAGCGCATTGCCATCCTGCGCACGGTCTATTGTGAAACGCACCGCGCCAACGCGGCGCCACTACCGCCTGGCCTGGTGCTGGCGGTGCTCGACGTGGAGAGTCACTTCAACCGCTGGGCGGTGTCCAGCGCCGGCGCGGTGGGTCTGATGCAGGTCATGCCCTTCTGGCCCGAGCAGCTGGGCATGCAGGAGCGCGAGCTGGTGACCATCGAGGCCAATATCCGCATGGGTTGCGCCATCCTGCGACATTACCTGCAGGTCGAACACAACGACGTGCGGCGCGCACTCGGGCGCTACAACGGCACTTTGCTGACGCGCGATTATCCGGACAAGGTAGTCAGCCGCTGGACACACTACTGGAATGGCGCCGACGATCTCGGGCGCGTCGCGCTCAAGCGGTAGTAAAGGCAGTCGGCCAGGCCAGCGTGGCTGGCGGTGCGGCAATTTCAGTCACGGCACTCACCCTGGCGGTCGGCGGGCCGACCCACAGCCAGCCGACAAACTCGCGCAGCGCGGCGCTGGAACCGCAGGCCAGCACCTCGACACTGCCATCCTGGCAATTGTGCGCGTAGCCGCTCACGCCCAGCGCCTCAGCGAATCGCGCCGCCGAAGCGCGGTACCAGACGCCCTGCACCATCCCGGTCACGGCGTAGCGCCGCGCGAGGCCAGGCGCACGCCGGTCGAGCAGCTCACGAACGAAGGGCAGCGTCAGGCGGCGCTGTCCCACCAGCGCGGCCTCATCCAGCTCATCGAGTGCTGCACACAAATGGCTCATGGCGCGCGGCAGGCGCCGCTGCAGGTAGCGCGTAACGTCCTCGGGCAGCTCCAGGCCGCGCGCGCACGCGCGCAGGCGCAACGCCGCGCCCTGCTCGGTCTCGTCCAGAGCCTGCAGCGTCAGGCGCTGTGCCGCCGCGCAGCGTGAGGCCAGATCGGCGAGTGCAAAGCGCAGTTCACCAGGTGGCGCGCGTGCTGCGAACAACAGGCTCGCGCCACGTTCTTCGCAATCACGATACAGCGCAAAGAGCGCGCGCTCCCACTCGACGTGGCCCACCACTGTGGCCAGCTCATCGAGGCACAGGCCAGTACTGCCCTGCCATTCCCGCAACGCGCCGGGCCCAAAGGGCGTGAGCTGCGAAAGCGGCAAATAGCCTATGCTGCCCGACTCGGCGCACAGCGCCTGCAGCAGATGCGATTTGCCGCTGCCTGCCGGCCCGCACAGCCAACCGCAACCGGGATGTGCTGCCAGGGCGCGTAGCTGGGCCAGCACCTGCTCATTGGGTCCGGGGAGGTAACTGGCAAACAGCGCCGGATCGCGCACCCGCACGCTCAAGGGTAGCTGGCGCATCGCCGCTCAGCCGGGCGCCGCCGCCTGCAGGGCACGGCTGGTGAACTCGCGCAGATACGCGAAGCCGCTCACCAGCACGGTAAGCAGCGTCAGCACAGCGAGCGCGTCGATAACGGTCTGTGGCGGTTGTCCGCTCGCGCCGTGCAGGATCACCACCGACACGTACAGCAACTGCAACAGCGTATTGAGCTTGCTCGAGAATATCGGGCGACCGTGCAAGGGCCCCCAGGCGACACGGAACAGAACCGCGCCCACGCCAATCATGACATCGCGGGCCACGGCAGCGACCGCGAGCCAGCGCGGCGTGAGCCCCATCCAGGTGAGCACCAGGAACACCGAGACCAGCAGCAGTTTGTCGGCCAGCGGATCCAGCAGTTTGCCCAGGCGACTCTGCCAGCTGTAGGTCTTGGCCAGATAACCATCCACGCCATCGCTGACGGCCGCCACGACGAACAGCAGCAGGGTGCGCTCGAAATGCCCCCCCAGCAGACCCTCGACGATGGGCCAGATCAGGGCGATGCGCAGCAGGCAGATGATGTTCGGCAGATGACGCATGGGTTAGCTACTATAACGCCTGGAGTCCTTGCATGAACGACAAGCGCAGCTACAGCTACCGCGACGCGGGCGTCGATATCGAGGCCGGCGATGCTTTTGTCGAGCGTATCAAGCCGCTGGTCAAGCGCACCCAGCGCCCGGAAGTGCTGGCCGGCATCGGTGGTTTCGGGGCCCTGGTGGAGTTGCCCGCCGGCTACCGCCGACCGGTACTGGTGTCGGGCACCGATGGCGTGGGCACCAAGCTGCGCCTGGCCATCGACACCGGCCGGCATGACACCATCGGCATAGACCTGGTGGCGATGTGCGCCAACGACGTGGTCGTGCAAGGCGCCGAACCGCTGTTTTTTCTCGACTACTACGCCACCGGCGCACTGAAAATCGAGGTTGCCGCACAGGTAGTGGCCGGCATTGCCGAGGGTTGCGTCCAGGCGGGCGCGGCGCTGGTGGGCGGCGAAACGGCAGAAATGCCGGGCATGTATCACGGCGAGGACTACGATCTGGCCGGCTTCTGCGTTGGTGTCGTGGAGCGCGAGTCGATCATTGACGGCTCCCGGGTCCGCGCCGGCGACGCCGTGATCGGGCTGTCATCGAGCGGACCCCATTCGAACGGCTATTCGCTGATTCGCCGGCTGGTGGCGCTGGCCGGCGCCAGCGCCGCTACGCAGCTCGACGGCCGCGCCCTGTTTGACCGGCTGCTGACACCCACGCGCATCTATGTGCGCTCACTGTTGCAGCTGATTCGCGCTCTGCCAGTACATGGGCTCGCGCATATCACGGGCGGCGGCCTGAGCGACAACATTCCGCGCGTGTTGTCCGCGGATCTGCAGGTGCGCCTGCAACGCAGCGCCTGGCCGCGCGACCCGGTATTCGACTGGCTCGAGCGCACCGGCAATATCAACCCGCATGAAATGTATCGCACCTTCAACTGCGGTATTGGCATGGTGGTCATTGTCGCCGCCACGCAGGTCGATGCAGCGCTCAAGGTGCTGCAGGGCGCCGGGGAGCAGGCCCAGCTCATCGGCGAGGTGCAAAGCGGCAGCGACGGCGTGCTCATCGAGCCATGAGCAGCGACACCGCCCTGCGGCTGGCGGTAGTGATCTCTGGGCGCGGCAGCAACATGCTGGCCATCGCACGCGCCTGCGCCAGCGGCGTGATCAGCGCGCGCATCGTCAGCGTGATCGCCGATCGGCCTGAGGCCGGAGGCATCCTGGCAGCCCGGGAAATGGGACTGCCGGTCACGCTACTGGTGGCACGCGAGTACCGCGCGCGCGCCGATTTCGAGCGCGCGCTGCGCGTCGCCATAGACGCCAGCGATGCCCAGCTGGTGGTGCTGGCCGGCTTCATGCGCATCCTCTCGCCTGAATTCGTTGCGCACTACGCCGGCCGCATGCTCAACATCCACCCCTCGCTGCTGCCCCGATTCCCGGGCCTGCGTACGCACGAGCGGGTACTGCAGGCCGGCGAGCGCTCGCATGGCTGCAGCGTGCACGTGGTCACCGGCGTACTGGACGGCGGCCCGCTGCTGCTGCAGGCACGCGTGCCGGTACTGCCGGGCGACACGCCGGCAACGCTTTCAGCGCGCGTTCAGCAGCAGGAGCACATCATCTATCCTGAGGTCATAGGCTGGATCGCCGCCGGGCGCCTGCGCATCTCGGGCACTACGGTGCAGTTCGACGGGCGGCCACTTGGCGCCCCCAAGATCAGGGAATGTATCGACCATGAGCATAGTTAAGTCCATCCGGGTTGCTTTACTGCTGGCCTGCGGCACGCTGGCGCTCGCGGCGCCGTCGGGCGAAGCCTTGCGGCCCTTCGAAACCCACTATGATTTTATCTGGCACGACATGAGCGCCGGCAGCGCCTCCTTCGCGCTGCAACGCCTGGGCGAAAACCAGTGGAGCTACACTTCACGCACCGAGCCGCGTGGCCTGTTTCGCCTGCTTTCTTCGGCCAACGCAACCCTGCAGAGCCGCATGGAAATCGGCCCTGACGGTGTGCGCCCGCTGCATTTCAGCGCCCGGCAGGGTAGCGCGGCAACCGCAACGGCAGACGTGACTTTCGACTGGCAGCAGCTGCGCGCCACCGGGCGCATTGACGGTGTCGATGCTGACGTCGCGCTACGGGCCGGCGTGCAGGATGATCTGTCGGTGCAGGTTGCGCTGATCAATGCGCTGGCCAACGGCACCACGCCTACGGGCATTGCCGTGTTCGACAAGGCCGGCGTGCGCGACTACGAGTACACGCAGGTGGGCACCGAGACCCTGCACACGCCACTGGGCGACATCGACACCGTCATCTATCGCAGCCAGCGCAGCAATTCGTCACGTAGCACACGTTTCTGGTGCGCCCCCGCGTACGGGTATATCCCGGTGCGGGCGCAGCAGCACCACCACGACGAGGTGGAGTGGACCATGGAGCTGCGCTCGCTGCAGCGCGACTGAGCACTCAGG
>JBAVRE010000226.1:0-18919 GCA_049694695.1 Steroidobacteraceae bacterium
CCATGGATGGGTTCATGGCGGTCCCGAAAACGCCCGCTACGACTTGCCCCGATGCCGCGCAATCCGTGCGGCTCTCGAGGCCGTAATCCCATGGCCGTCAGTTTCCTGGATTTCGAACAACCCATCGCCGAGCTCGAGGCCAAGCTCGAAGAGCTCGGGCACCTGACCACGGACGAGTCGGTCAATATCGAAGCGGAAATGGTGCGCCTGCGCGCCAAGAGCCGTCAGCTGACGCGCTCGATTTTTGCAAACCTGAGCCCCTGGCAGATTACCCAGCTGGCGCGGCATCCGCAGCGCCCCTATGCGCTCGATTACATCGCCGCGCTGTGCACCGATTTTCAGGAGCTGCACGGCGATCGCATGTACGCCGACGATCTGGCCATTGTCGGCGGGCCAGCGCGCTTCGAAGGGCGCTCGGTCATGCTCATCGGCCACCAGAAAGGGCGTGATACCAAGGAGCGCGTGCGCCGCAATTACGGCATGCCCAAGCCCGAGGGCTACCGCAAGGCATTGCGGTTGATGCGCATGGCGGAAAAATTCGGCCTGCCGGTCATCACCATGATCGACACGCCGGGTGCGTATCCTGGCGTGGGCTCGGAAGAGCGCAACCAGAGCGAGGCGATCGCGCGCAATCTGTTCGAGATGGCAACTCTGGCGGTGCCGATTGTCAGCGTCGTGATCGGCGAAGGTGGTTCAGGCGGCGCACTGGCCATCGGCGTGTGTGACCGGCTGCTGATGCTGCAGTACTCCACCTATTCGGTGATCTCGCCCGAAGGCTGCGCCTCGATACTCTGGAAGAGCGCCGACAAGAAGGAAGTGGCCGCCGAGGCGCTCAATCTGACCGCCGATCGGCTCAGCGACCTGGGCCTGGTCGACGAGGTGCTCAAGGAGCCGTTGGGCGGCGCCCATCGGGATCCTCCCGCCACCGCTCAGGCGCTGGGCGAAGCGTTGCAGCGCCACCTGTTGGCGCTTGAAAGCCTCAGCACCGAAGAGCTGCTGGCAAAACGCGACGCCCGATTGGCCGGCTTTGGAGTGTTCGCCGAGAGCATGACGTGAAGCGCAGCGCCGCGCCGCCGCGCGGTGTGCGCCAGACCGGCTCCGGGGCGGCAGACTTTTCCGACACCTGGCTGGAAGGCAGGCTGCGCCACCTGATCGGCAAGCTGCGCGGCGCACGGCTGTGTGTCGCGTATTCGGGCGGCGCCGATTCCGCTGCCCTGCTGGCCGCGCTGGCCGCGCTGCGCACACGCTGTGGTTTCACGCTGCGCGCGTTGCACATCAATCATCAGTTGCAGCCCGGCGCCGACGCCATGGCCGCTGCCGCACTGCGCAGCGCACGCCAGCTGCGGGTGCGCTGCGCACTGTTGCCGCAGCCGGTGCGCCCGGCGCGTGGCGAGTCAGTGGAGGCAGCGGCGCGTGCGGTGCGCAGCGCGGCATTGCAGCGTGAGCGGCGCGCTGGCGAATGGCTGCTGCTGGCGCAGCATCTTGACGATCAACTCGAGACCGTTTTGTTGCAGCTGCTGCGCGGCGCCGGGGTTGCCGGGCTCGCGGCCATGCCGGAAGTCGCGGGCTGCATGCTGCGGCCATTACTCGGGGTCAGGCGTGCCTCATTGCAAGCGTACCTGCGGCAGCGCGGACTGCCCTGGCATGATGATCCGAGCAACGATGACGAGCGCTTCGACCGCAATTATCTGCGCCGCCGCGTGGCGCCGTTGCTGGCAGCACGCTGGCCGGCCGCGGCCGTGACCGTCGCGCGCAGCGCCGGGCTCGCGGCCGAGGCGCAGGGCTTGCTGGAGACGCTGGCTGATCAGTCACTCGGCAACGCCGTGGACGGCAGCGCCCTGCAGGTCGCGGTATTGCGGCGGCTGGCGCCGGCAGCCTGTCGCAATGCGCTGCGCCGCTGGCTGGCGTTGCGAGACCTGCCGCTCCCCGATCAGCGGCGCCTGCAGGAAATTGCCGGCCCCATGCTGCGCGCACGCCATGATTCCCAGCCGCAGGTAGCGTGGCCTGGTGCGGTGGTGCGCCGGCACGGTGACCTGCTGTACGCGCTGCCGGCGGCGCCTGCCGCGGGACCGAAGCCGGCAGTCCTGGCGGGCGCCGGCGCACCGCGGCGGTGGGACTGGCGTCTGCGGCCGCGCCTGTTGCTGCCCGAAGGCGGCCAGCTGGAGCTGCGCCTCGACGCCTCCGGGCCGCTGAACCTGAGCGCGCTGCCGGATCTGTTCGAGATCAGGTTTCGTCTCGGCGGCGAAAAGCTGGCGGCGCGCCACGGCCGGCAGACGCTCAAACGCCTGCTTCAGGAGCGCCATCTGCCACCCTGGCTGCGCTCGAGCGTGCCGCTGCTGTATGCCGGTGAGCGGCTGGTCGCGGTCGCTGACTGGTGGCATGAGCCTGCGTTGCAGGGCAGTACGGGCAACACCCCGGTGGTGGCAGGCGCTGCCCGGGGCAGGCTGGTATGGCAGGCGCCGCTCGGGCTGGCGCAGATTTGACCGGAGCACAGCCGATTTGAGCAGGCGGCGCCAATTTGCTAGTCTGTTTGCCCGTCGTCAGTACCCGGTTCCACTTTGGGGCCACTGACAGCAGCAAACGGCGGATCCCCCAATGACCCGATTCGTATTCGTCACCGGCGGCGTGGTTTCCTCGTTGGGGAAGGGCATCGCCGCCGCCTCACTGGGCGCAATCCTTGAGGCGCGTGGCCTGAAGATATCCATGGTCAAGCTTGACCCCTATATCAACGTCGATCCGGGCACCATGAGCCCGTTCCAGCACGGCGAAGTGTTCGTGACCGCCGACGGCACGGAAACCGATCTCGACCTCGGTCACTACGAGCGCTTCGTGCGCACCACGACCGGCCGGCACAGCAATTTCACCACCGGCCGCATCTACGAGCGCGTGATCGCCAAGGAGCGGCGCGGCGATTATCTGGGGGCGACGGTGCAGGTGATTCCACACATCACCGATGAGATCAAGCGCAGCATCCGCATGGGCGCCGGCGACGCCGATGTCTGCATGGTGGAAATTGGCGGCACGGTAGGCGATATCGAATCGCTGCCGTTTCTCGAGGCCATCCGCCAGCTCGGTGTCGAGCTGGGCCGCAATCACGTGGTGTACATGCACCTGACACTGTTGCCGGTGGTCGGTGGCTCGAATGAGATCAAGACCAAGCCCACCCAGCATTCCGTCAAGGAGCTGCGCTCCATCGGCATCCAGCCCGATATCCTGCTGTGCCGCGGTAATGCGCCGCTGCCGGAAGAGCAGCGCCGCAAGATCGCGCTGTTCACCAATGTCGAAGAGCGCGCAGTCATTTCCGCGATCGATGCGGATGACATCTACAAGATTCCGCTGCTTCTGCACGAGCAGGCGCTCGACGACATCGTGCTCGACAAGCTGCGCATCGAGGCGCCGGCGGCCAACCTGAGCGAGTGGCGCCAGGTGGTCAGTGCCCGCACCAGCACCGACGGCCAGGTCGATATCGCCATGGTCGGCAAGTATGTGCAGATCCGCGATTCCTACATTTCGCTGAACGAAGCGCTGATGCATGCGGGCCTCAAGACCCGCACGCGCGTGCGCGTGCACTATGTCGAATCCACCGACATCGAGCGCGACGGCGTCGGCGCGCTTGCCGGCATGGATGCCATCCTGGTGCCCGGCGGCTTCGGTGAGCGCGGCATCGAGGGCAAGATCCAGGCCGTGCGCTACGCCCGCGAGCAGCGCATTCCATACCTGGGTATCTGCCTGGGCATGCAGCTGGCGATTATCGAATACGCCCGCCATGTGCTTGGGTTTGAAGATGCGCACAGCACCGAATTCAATCGCGCCAGCACCCATCCGGTCATCGCCCTGATCACCGAGTGGCAGGATCAGGCGCGCGGCGTGCAACAGCGCGACGAGGCGGCGGCGCTGGGCGGGACCATGCGTCTGGGAGCGCAGGAGGTGCGCCTCGGCGCCGGCACGCTGGCGCACGAGCTCTATGGGAGCGATCTCATACAGGAACGCCATCGCCATCGCTTCGAGTTCAATAACACGTTTATGGAACATTTCAAGCGTGCCGGGCTGAGCTTTTCCGGCATGTCGCCCGATCAGCTGGTCGAGATCATCGAACTGCCCACGCACCCATGGTTTCTGGCGACGCAGTTCCACCCGGAATTCACCTCGACGCCGCGCGATGGCCATCCGCTGTTCACCGGCTTCGTGCGCGCCGCACGCGCCTGCCGCGCCGCCCAGCTGCCCGCCGCGGCGAGCGCATGAGGCTGGCGGATTTCGAAGTCGGTCTCGACCGTCCGCTGTTGCTGATCGCCGGTCCCTGCGTCATCGAATCGGCGGCGCTGGTGAACGAGGTGGCCGGCCAGCTGTGTGAACTGACTGCGCAGCTTGGCATCCCCTACGTCTTCAAGGCCTCGTTCGACAAGGCGAATCGCTCCTCCGCCAGCAGCTTTCGCGGTCCAGGGCTCGAAGCCGGCCTGAAAATCCTCGCCGACGTGCGCCGGCAGTTCAAGGTGCCGGTGCTTACCGATGTGCACGAGGACACGCCTATCGACGAGGTGGCCAGCGTGGTCGACGTGCTGCAGACGCCGGCCTTCCTGTGCCGCCAGACCAATTTCATCGTGCGCGTCTGTGCGGCCGGCAGACCGGTCAATATCAAGAAGGGCCAGTTTCTTTCGCCCTGGGAAATGCAGCAGGTGGTCGACAAGGCGCGCTCGGGCGGCAATCCATCGATCATGGTGTGCGAGCGCGGTTTCAGTTTTGGCTACAACAACCTGATTACCGATATGCGTTCGCTCGCCATCATGCGCGCCACCGGCTGCCCGGTGATCTTCGATGCCACGCATTCCGTGCAGTTGCCTGGTGCCGGCGCCGGCGTCTCGGGCGGGCAGCGGGAATTCATCCCGGTGCTGGCGCGCGCTGCGGTCGCCGCCGGCGTGGCGGGCCTGTTCATGGAAACCCATCCGCGACCCGAAAGCGCGCTCTCTGATGGTCCCAACGCCTGGCCGCTGGCGCGCATGGCCAGCCTGCTGGCCACGCTCAAGGAACTCGATCAGGTCGCCAAGTCCCGCCCCTTTGAGGAAAGCAGCTTATGAGCCGTATTGCCGATATCCACGGACGTGAAATCATTGACTCGCGTGGCAACCCGACGGTCGAGGCCGAGGTGACCCTGGCCAGCGGCGCACGCGGCCGGGCCGCCGTGCCCTCGGGCGCCTCCACCGGCTCGCGCGAAGCGATCGAGCTGCGCGATGGCGACCCGAAGCGCTATCACGGCAAGGGCGTGCTCAAGGCAGTCGCGAATGTGAACTCCGAGCTGCGCGCGGCACTGCTGGGTCGCGACGCCGACGATCAGGCCGGCCTCGATGCCCGCATGATCGAGCTCGATGGCACCGAGAGCAAGAGCCGCCTGGGCGCCAACGCCCTGCTGGCTGTATCACTCGCCAATGCGCATGCCGCCGCACTCGATGCCGGCCAGCCCCTGTATCGCTATCTGGGCGGCCAGCGTGCACCGCTCCTGCCGGTGCCGATGATGAACATCATCAACGGCGGCGCGCATGCCAACAACAGCCTGGATATCCAGGAATTCATGATCCTGCCGGTGGGCGCACCCAGTTTCCGCGAGGCGCTGCGCTACGGCGCCGAGATCTTTCATACCCTGAAGAAGATTCTAAACGCGGCGGGCATGAGCACCGCGGTCGGCGATGAAGGCGGCTTTGCGCCCGACCTGCCTTCCAATGAAGCGGCGCTGCAGACCATCCTCCAGGCGATCGAACAGGCTGGGTACAAGCCTGGGCGCGATGTCTGTCTTGGCCTTGATGTCGCCAGCACCGAATTCTTTCACGACGGCAAGTACCAGTTTGCCGCTGAGCACCGGAATTTTTCCTCGGCGGAATTCACCCGCTACCTGGCCGACCTCGCCGCACGCTACCCGATCATCACCATCGAGGATGGCATGGGCGAAGCGGACTGGGCCGGCTGGTCGCACCTGACCGCCGAGCTTGGCCGCAAGCTGCAGCTGGTGGGCGATGACCTGTTTGTGACCAACACGAAGATTCTCGCGGAAGGCATCGCGCGTGGCATCGCCAATGCGATCCTGATCAAACCGAATCAGATCGGTACGCTGACCGAGACGCTGGCAGCGATCGACATGGCCGATCAGGCGCACTACGCCTCGGTGGTGTCGCATCGCTCGGGCGAAACCGAGGACACCACGATCGCCGACCTTGCCGTGGCTACCGCGGCCACGCAGATCAAGACCGGCTCGATGTCGCGCTCCGATCGGGTTGCCAAGTACAACCAGCTGCTGCGCATCGAGGAGCAGCTCGGCGCCAAGGCGCGCTACGCGGGACGCAACGCCTTTCCGATCAAGCTTTGATCTGCGCGTCAGTGATCTGCTAGGCTGCGCCCATGAAGTGGTTTGCCACCGTGCTCGGTGCCATTTTGCTGCTGCTGCAGTATCGCCTGTGGATGTCCAACGACGGGGTCCGTGAAGTGCTGCGCCTGCGCTCGGCGGTGTCGGGCCAGCAGGCGGACAATCTGCGCCTCTCCGAGCGCAATCGGCAGCTGAGCGCCGAAGTGCGCGATCTCAAGCAGGGCTACGTCGCGCTCGAAGAGCGGGCGCGCACCGATCTTGGCATGATCGCCAGCAACGAGACTTTTTTCCAGGTCTTGCCGGCCGAAGCCCAGGGGCCGGCATTGCCGCCTGCCCAGCCTGCGCCGGCCGCCGCGGCCCGGACGCTGGCGCATACGGCCGCGCGCTGAAGTTTTCCATGCACTACTGGTTGGTGATGCCGGCGGCCGGAACCAGCCAGCGCTTCGGCGGCGCCGTGCGCAAGCAATACGCGATCCTGGCCGGTCGCAGCGTGCTCGCCCGGTCACTGCAGGTTTTCCTGGCGGATGAGCGCTGCTTCGGTGGCGCGGTGGCGCTGGCACCCGAAGATCTGCGCGACCCGCAGGACAGGATTCCCACCGGCGCGCGCCTGCTGCGCGTGGCCGGCGGCGCACGGCGCTGCGATTCCGTGCTCCGTGGGCTGGAATCGCTGGCGCCGCGGGCCGGGGCCGACGATTGGGTACTGGTGCATGACGCGGCCCGCCCGTGCCTGGCTCGCAGCGACCTCGATCAGCTGCTGGCAGAAGGCCAGCGCCACCCGATCGGTGCGCTGCTGGCCACCCGTCTCGACGACACCATCAAGCAGGCGGCGCCGGGCGCACCGCTGCCGCAGTGCGCGCGCACCATCGATCGCGAAGTACTGTGGCGGGCACTGACGCCGCAGATGTTTCGCTATGCGCCCTTGTGTGCAGCGCTGCGCGCGGCGATCGATTCGGATCGCGCGCCGACCGATGAAGCACAGGCGTTTGAATGGCTGGGCGAGCAACCACTGCTGGTGCCGGCACAGTACAGCAACCTCAAGATCACGACAGCCGAAGATCTGCTGATTGCCGCGGCACTGCTGGCGGCGCGCGAGCCGCTGGCCGCCAGGGAGTCAGCGTGAGCGCCGAGATACGCGTGGGTTCAGGCATCGACGTGCACGCCTTCGGTCCGGGCGACAGCCTGGTGCTGGGCGGCGTGCGCATCCCGCACAGCCGCGGCATCGTCGCCCATTCTGACGGCGACGTGCTGTTGCATGCACTGGTCGATGCGCTGCTGGGAGCGGCCGGCCTGGGCGATCTGGGCGAGCATTTCCCGGACAGCGACCCGCAATGGCGCGGCGCCGACAGCCGCCGCTTCGTGAGTGCTGCACTGGGCATGCTCGCGAGCCGCGCGTACCGGGTCGTCAATGTAGACCTGACGCTTCTGGCACAGCAACCGCGGCTGGCGCCGTGGCGCGATGCCATCCGTCATGCCGTGGCGGGGATGCTGGGTCTGTCCGAGCAGGCCGTCAATATCAAGGCGACGACCACCGAGCACCTCGGCTTCCTGGGTCGCAACGAGGGTCTGATGGCGATGGCGACCGTGCTGATCAGCCGCACCGCACGCACTGGCGTGCTTGAGCCTTGAGCCCGCTGCCTAGATCCTGAGCAGCACCAGCGTGGCGCCGCTGCCGCCGTCACGGATCCCCGCCGAGCTGAAGGCCAGGACCGCATCGCTACGGCGCAGCATGCCGTTGACCGCGTTCTTCAGCACCGGCCCGCGCGCACCCGAGCGCAGCCCTTTGCCGTGTACGATGCGCAGGCAGCGGTGTCGCGCGGCGATGGCGGCACCCAGGAATTCGCGCAGCTGGGCCCGGCCCTGCTCAAGGGTCAGGCCGTGCAGATCGATCTGCGCCTCGACGCGAATGGCGCCGCGGCGCAGCCGGCGCAGCACGGTTTCCGGCACTCCCGGCCGCCGGAACTGCAGCGTGTCGCCGGGCTGGATATCAAGTCCGGGATCAGGGGGCAGCAGGCTTTCCGCCAGTACCGCCGCGCGCTCGGCGCGCGCGAAACGCGCCCGCGCCACCACGCGCCGCCGCACTGGCGTGATGCGCTCCGGCGTGGCCAGCGGGCGCACGCCCTGCATGGCCTGCCGGAACAGCTCACTTTCTTCATCCTTGTGCTTCGACACCTGTCACTCCGGGCCCAATCATTCAAGTATATTGGCGTGATGCAGATTCTGGTCAGTAACGATGACGGCTATCGAGCCGAGGGTATCGCTTGCCTGCGGACCGCGCTGCGCGATCTTGGGGCAGTCACCGTGGTCGCGCCCGATCGCAACCGCAGCGGGGCCAGCAACTCATTGACGCTCGATGTGCCGCTGCGGGTCACCGAGGTGGAGCCAGGGGTTCACTTCATCGCCGGCACGCCCACCGACTGCGTGCACCTGGCGGTCTCCGGCCTGTTCGATTTCGAGTTTGACATGGTCGTGAGCGGCATCAATGACGGGCCGAATCTGGGCGATGACGTGCTCTATTCGGGTACCGTGGCCGCCGCCATAGAAGGGCGTTTTCTGGGCCTGCCGGCGGTGGCGCTCTCCTTGTGCACGCGGCCGGACGGGGCGCGCCACTTCGATACGGCCGCGGTGGTGGCGCGCCGCGTGGTCGCAGGACTGCTCACCCAGCCGCTCGACCCGAGCCTGATCCTCAGCATCAACGTGCCGGATGTGCCCTTGTCCGAACTCAAGGGCATCCGCAGCACGCGTCTGGGTTCGCGTCATCGCTCCGGGCGTGCCTTGCCGGCGCGCGATCCGAAGGGCACGACGGTGTACTGGATCGGCCCGGTAGGTGCCGGCGACGATGCCGGGGAGGGCACTGATTTTTACGCGGTGGCCAATGGCTGGGCGTCGGTGACGCCCCTGTCGATCGATCTGACGCGCCATGCCACGCTGCCTGCGCTCACCCAGTGGCTGGACGTCTTGCCGTGACCGATCCGCGCTTTGCCGGCATTGGCATGACCTCGGCGCGCACCCGCGACCGGCTGGTGCAACGGCTGCGCGATCAGGGCATCACCAACCTCACGGTGCTCGATCGCATCCGCAATCTCCCGCGGCACATCTTTGTCGACGAAGCGCTCGCCAGTCGTGCCTATGAAGACACGGCGCTGCCGATCGGTTTCGGCCAGACCATCTCGCAGCCCTATATCGTGGCGCGCATGACCGAGGCGCTGCTTGACGGACCGCCGCTGCAGAAGGTGCTCGAAGTTGGCACTGGCTGTGGTTATCAGACCGCCGTGCTGGCGCCACTGGTCACCCGCATCTACTCCATCGAACGTATCGGCGGTCTGCAGGAACGCGCGCGTGCGCGCCTCAAAGAGCTGGACATCAGCAATGTGCGCTTCAAAGTCGGCGATGGTTCCGAAGGCTGGAAGAGTCAGGCGCCTTTCGATGGCATCATCGTCGCCGCCGCGCCGCTCACGGTGCCCGATGAGTTGCTCGCGCAGCTGGAAGTGAATGGCCGGATGATCGTGCCCGCAGGCACCGAGGGCCAGCAGCAATTGCTGTGTATCGTGCGCCGGGAGCAGGGCTTTGAAAGGCGGGTATTGGGCCCGGTTTCATTCGTTCCACTGGTGGGCGGGGTGGGTTAGGCTATTAGAAATAAAATGATAAAAGCCATGTAACCTATTAAAACATATAGAGTAAAATCTCAACACTTGTCAAGTCCAGAGCCTCGCAGCTAGTATCCACCTGCCTGTCGGCCAATCACGACAGCCTCAGCCTGATGGCAAGACGCACGGGATGAGGACACAGGGAATCAGGGGAAGGGCTTTTAGAGTTCTACAAAAACAAAAACGGTTCAAAAACAATAACAAAGCAGTGACAATTATCCGATTCTGTCAGCTTCGGATAATTGGTTGGTTGAGCAATCTTTTCCTCCCTGTGTCTTCTTCCGGTGCGCCTTGCGGCGCGAGGCCAGAGCCGAACGTTTCAGGGAAATAATCCGGCCACCACCGCGCGCAGTTCCTGCGCCAGCACGTTATAGGTGCGACAGGCCGCGCCGAGATTCATCACTTCGAGTGCAATGCCGCGCCCCTCGAGCGCTCGGCGCAGCTCGCCTGGCGCCCGGGCCCCTGGCACATCGCTCCCCAACAGCACGATCCTGGGTTGCAGCACGAGCAGTGGCTCCAGAAGGTTCAGGTCGAGCGCGTTGACCGCGCTCGCCTGCCAGTCGCTGATCAGTTGCCGGGCACTCACGATGCACGGGCTGCGCAGCAGCTGGCCGGCAATCTCGATCTCACCCGGTGCGTAGCGCCGGACCGTGAGAATCTCCGGATCTGTTTCGAGTACCAGTCTCATTCCTTGAGTACGATACCACTGTGCCACGCCTAGTCCTTGTCATCAGCGATATGTATCCCGGGCGTCAGGGTGCGGTGGGCTTGCCGCGACTGGCGTGCCTCGAACAGTGGCTGGCGCGGGGACGCACGACACGGCTCGTGGCAGGCTGGCAGCAGTGGGTATTGGACGAGTTCCTTGAAGGCAGCTGCGCCGCGACACCCTGGGCAGCGGTGGCGGCGGCCGCGACTGCGGTGGCGCCTGTGGTGACGGGTCATCCATGGTTGGCAACGCCCGTGCACCTGCTGGTGGGCATCGACACCTTGCGCGTGCACCCGGCCGGGCTGCTGCATCTGGAGGCCAGCGAGCAGCAGGCGTTGGTGACAGATTTCGCCAGGGTATTTCACGATTCGGGCTGGTCACTGCACGCGACTGGACGGCGCGAGATGCTCATTGCCAGCGATAAAGCGCTGCGTGCGGCACGCGCCGACCCGGGCCGCTGGCTGGGCGCTGATCCGAGCTCGGGCCTGCCCGTCGGACCCGATGCCGGCGCCGTGCAGCGGCTGACTTCAGAACTGGAAATGTGGCTGCACGAGCACCCGGTCAATCGCCTGCGCACGCGAAACGGGTTGTTGACGATCAGCGGCTTGTGGCCCTGGGGCGGTGGTTCTGCGGTGGCGCCAGCAGCGACGCCGGTGGCGCCAGCAGCTACGCCGGCACTGCACGGTGTGGCCGGCTCCACGCTGCAGGTCTACGGCGCCGACCTTTTTCTGGATGGCCTGTGTCGCATGGCGGGGGCTGCCAGCCAGGCTCTGCCGGCCTCCTGGCCCGATCACCCGATCAGGAGCGACACGCTCGTGCATTACACGCTCGGGGGCAAGTCCGATCGTGAGTCTTTGCAATACCTGGAGCGCGATATCATCGCGCCGCTCATGCGACAGCTCTATCGCGGTGCTGTCGACAGCCTTACCCTGCTGGTGGGCGAGCGGGCCGTGACACTGCGCCGGCCGGGTTGGCGTATATGGACAGCGCTGGCCCGACCCCGTCCCTGGTGGGAGAGCCTACTGGCCGAGTTGGTCGAAGAGGAAAAGTCATGAACAGTAGTGAGGCGCAGCCTGCGCCCCCTGCGGGCGCTGCCAGCGACTGGACTATTCCACAGCGCTGGGCCGAGTACACGCCGGACCAGCACGCGATGTGGGACCGCCTCTATCAGCGCCAGGTGCGCCAGCTTCCGGGACGCGTGGCGCCGGTGTTCCTCGAAGGACTCGAGTTGCTTGGCATGGATCAGGTGGGCATACCCGATTTCGACGACCTGTCGGCCCGCCTGCACCGGGCCACGGGCTGGTCGGTCGTTACGGTACCGGGCCTGGTTCCTGACGCGGTGTTCTTCGAGCACCTGGCGCAGCGGCGCTTTGTCGCCGGGCGCTTCATTCGCACGCCGGCGCAAGTGGATTACCTGCAGGAACCCGACATTTTTCACGACGTGTTCGGTCATGTGCCGCTGCTCGCGCATCCGGTGTTCGCCGACTACATGCAGGCCTACGGGCAGGGGGGCTTGCGGGCACTTGAATATCAGGCGATTCACAAGCTCTCGCGCCTGTACTGGTACACGGTCGAGTTCGGTTTGATCCGCGCTGGCGCCGATCTGAAAATATATGGCGCCGGCATCGTTTCCTCGCATGGCGAGACGCAATACGCGCTGGATGATCCCGCGCCGTTGCGCCTGTGCTTCGATCTGCGCCGTGTGCTGCGCACCCGCTATAAGATTGACTCGTTCCAGAAGAACTACTTCGTGATCGACAGCTTCGACGATCTGTTGCGCCAGACGCTCGACACCGATTTCGCACCGCTCTACGCCGAGCTGGAAAAGCTGGAAGACATCGAGCCGAACGTCCTGCTGCCCACCGACCGCCGGGTCTGAATGCATGGCGTGGTCGCTGAAGATATGCCGTCGCCCGCTGCCCGCCACCGCGCCTGAGCTGGGCGCCGCACTGCACCCGGTCCTGCAACGGGTCTACGCGGCGCGCGGCATACGCGACGCCAGCGACCTGGCGCTCGGGCTCGAGCGACTGGCGCCGGTGAGCACGTTGGCGGGCAGCGAAGCGGCCGCGCAGCTGTTGCGTCAGCATCGCGCCGCGCGCGTGCTCATCATCGGTGACTTCGATGCCGACGGGGCCACCAGCACCGCGCTCATGGTGCGCGCGCTGCGCGCCTGGGGTTTCGCTGCGGTCGATTTCCTGGTGCCCAATCGCTTCGAATACGGCTATGGGCTCACGCCCGAGATCGTTGCCGTGGCCGCCGAGCGCGCCCCGGCGTTGATTGTCACCGTCGACAACGGCATCTCGAGCAACGCCGGCGTCGCGGCGGCGCGCGCCCGCGGCATCGACGTGCTGATCACCGACCATCATCTGGTTGGGCCCGAGCTGCCCGCTGCCAATGTGATCGTGAATCCCAATCTTCCCGGCAGCACATTTGTCAGCCGGGCGCTCGCCGGTGTGGGCGTGGCGTTCTATGTCTGCGCCGCGCTGCGTCGGTTGCTGGAGTCGCAGGGAGAATTGCCGGTCGGCGCCATGCCGGTTGCGAGCCTGCTCGATCTCGTGGCACTCGGCACGGTGGCCGACGTGGTGGCGCTCGATGCCAACAATCGCATTCTGGTGTCGCAGGGGCTGGCACGCATTCGCGCCGGCCGTTGTGTGCCGGGCATCAGCGCCATCCTGTCGGTGGCGCGGCGCGCCCAGCCGGAATTGATCGCCTCTGACCTCGGTTTCGCCGTTGCGCCGCGATTGAACGCGGCCGGCCGGCTCACCGATATGTCCATTGGCATCCGCTGTCTGCTCGAGGACGATGCCGGCAAGGCCCAGGCGCTGGCGCAGGAGCTCGATGTGCTCAACGCGCAGCGACGCGAAATCGAGGCCGATATGCAGGTGCAGGCGCTCGCCGCCGTCCGCTCGCTCGGCGATCCGCACAGTGCCACGCAGCGCGCGGGCGTGTGCCTGTATGACGCTGCCTGGCATCAGGGCGTGGTCGGGCTGGTCGCCGGCCGCGTCAAGGAGCGGCTGCGCCGCCCGGTGATCGCCTTCGCGCAGGCCGACGCGCGCACGCTGCGCGGTTCGGCACGATCAATACCCGGCGTGCATGTGCGCGATGTGCTCGAGGCCATCGCCACGCGCGAACCGCAATTGCTGGAAAAATTTGGTGGCCACGCCATGGCGGCAGGCCTGAGCCTGCCGCTGGCAAACCTGGATCGCTTCGCGCGAGCTTTTGACAGCGAAGTGACGCGCGTCATGGCCGGGATCGAGGGCCGTGACGGCATCGAGACGGACGGCGAGCTGGCATGGGACCAGATCGCCTTGCCACTGGCCGAGGCACTGCGCGGCGCCGGTCCCTGGGGCGCCGGATTTCCCGAGCCGCAGTTCGACGGCTTGTTTGAATTACGTGGCGCACGCGTCGTGGGCGAGCGGCATCTCAAGTTTCAGGTGCTGGCGCAGGAGGGGCGTGGCGGCTTTGAGGCTATTGCCTTCAACAGCATCGATCCACTGCAGCCGGCACCATTGCCGGTGGGCCAGCGCCGGCTGGTCTATCGCCTCGGCACCAATGACTATCGCGGCGAGCGCAGGTTGCAGCTTGTAGTGGAGCACGTGCTGGCTCCCTGATTCTGCGCCCGGGGCTACGGCCGTGGCGATGCACTCTCTAGAAACAATGTGATCTCGCGCAGGGCGTCAGCACGCGATTGTGATGTTGTCGAACACCCTGCGCACACCGGGAGTTGCCCACGCTGAACTTGCCGCCAGTTCGCGCTCGGACCAGCTCTTCACAGTGCCGGTCAGTGTTACCTCGGCGCCGCGGACTTCGACCGAGACCTGTTGTGCATCGGCATGGGTGCGCCGTCTCAAGGCGGCCTCAATCTCGGATTTCACTGCACTTAAAAATGTATTTGGCCTGATGGTGATTTTCTCGTTGACCCCGACGACGCCAATGAGATGACGCACAGCATTGGTCGCAGCCCGGCGCTGGTAATCCCATTCGACTTCACCGGACAGGGTCAACCAACCATTGTCGGCCGTGATCCTGATGGAGCCCTCGGGCAAATAGGTTGTCGACTGCAGAGCGCATTGTGCTGCGCGAGCGAGTTCCACATCCGGTTTCATGTCACTCTTCTGGCTCACAGAGTGGATCTTATCGTGGCAGGGAACTGCGCCGTGGTCGGTGCGCTGCCGTACACATGAACCGCGGTGGGTGACCTGCCGTTACGGCGTGCGAGCGCTCAGTATGTCATCGAGTCTTGCGGCTACGCCCGGATCGCGTTCCAGATGGGGATAGCGCAAGCCATCGTAGTACTCGAGTTGTGCCACGCGGAAGCGGCTGCCGGCCTTGAGAATGAGCTGGATGGCAGCGTGGCTGGCCTGCGCGGCGCGAATCGCGTCGCTGAGCACGCCCGCCTCGTAGGCGATGCCATTGACCGCCAGGATCTGCGTGCCCGCCCTGAGGCCGGCCTGGAACGCGGCTTTGTTCCACACGACTTCGGATACCGTGCCGTCGGCGTCACTGACAATGGCGCCGATGGAGTGGATGAAACTGGCCTGCTTGTACAGGGCGTCGGCGTTCTTCTGGAATTCGCTCGGGGTATCGGTGTAGACCAGGCTATAGCCGCCGCGCGACAGGCCATCCAGCGGTGCCGCCTGGTTCACGCCGTCGAGGCGCTGGCGCAGGAACTGGGCCCAGTCGTAAGGTTCGACGCGGCCCAGCGCCTGGACGACATCGGCAAAATCATAGGTGAGCACCGTCATGCTGCCATCATTGACGCCGAAGAACGCGCGTGCAAAATCGTCCAACGAGCGCTTGCCGCCGCTGCGCTCGCGAATCAGCGTATCGACATCCAGCCAGATCAGCATCCCTTCGTCGTAATAATCCTTGTAGCGGCTCCAGTTCTTCCAGGAAACCGGGCGGTGATGGTTGATGATCGGATCATTGGTCGTATCCTGGAGCGAGCGCCACTGTCGGCCGGGCTGCAGCTGGTAATAAGCGGCCAGCAGCGCCAGCTGATCGAGCGTCTGCTGCCGCGACCAGAGTCCGGCGCGTGTCGCCAGCACAAAACCCCAGTATTCGGTCTGGCCTTCGTAAACCCACAGCAGGCTGTCCTGCATCGGCACGTTGAAATTGGGGGTCCACAGATCGGCCGGACGCCGGAATTTGCCGTTCCAGGAATGCGTGAACTCGTGCGCCAACAGGTCGCGCTCATAGGCCGCGCGGTTCCAGTCGGTGAACGCCATGGGATGCACCGTGTTCTCGCTCGACTGGTGATGCTCCAGGCCCTTGCCCGCGAGCTGATCGCTCAGGGCATACAGGAAATCGTAGTGGGCGAAATGACGCGAGCCATACAGGCGATAGGCCTGCTGCACCAGGGCACGATACGCCGTCAGCTGCTCGGGGCTGGCGCCAAGCAACTCGGGCCGGTCCGCAAATACATTCATGCTGACAGGCGCCGGGCCGCCGGGATCCAGATCAAAGCGCCTGGCATAGCGACCGGCGTACACGGGGCTGTCGATCAACGTTTCCAACGAGGTCTGCCTGAAGGCCGTAGCGCTGTCCCTGGTGGCGGTCGCTTCGAGCGCCGTGCCCAGCTGCCAGCCCGCCGGTATGCGCAGGCTTGCGGCCACCGGAATCTGCCGGGCAAAGTAGCCTGCCGGGTAGAGCAGCAGTTCGTTCCAGTTGAGCACCATCAGATCCGGGCTGATCTCGAGTGAATCTATCCCGGGGTTGGCCGCTGACAGGTAGTCGAATACCACATCGATTGCGCTGGCTGTGTCCGGCAGCTGCAGGTGAAAGGCATAGCTATCGAGGGCGTCGCGCGTCCAGGCAACAGGCGCGCCGCCGGCGCTGATCTTGAGGCCGGTGAAGCGCTCAATCGGTCCGGTGCTGGAGTGGTTGCCGGGCAGCCACTTCGGAAACAGCAGCGTGGCGTCGCGCGCTACGTCGCTGATGTGCTCCTCGACATGGAGGATGCGGCGCTCGACATCAGTAGCGTCCACTGCCAGGCTGATGAGACCCGGGAACGCCTGATCACGCGGCGCCGCGATGGGCGGCGCCGACACGCTTTGACTGGGCCCCGGACTCGCGGCCCGACTGGCGGGAGCAAACGCTGCGCCAAGCATGAGCGCCGCTGCGAGGCCCGCTGCGGCCGCGCAGCAGCCTGGTGATTTCATGCCCGCCTCGCGGTTCGCGTCACACGCCAGCGATTGAGAAACAGCGGTATCAGGCCCACCATGATGCCGCCGATGCCAATGAGGTTGGTGACCCGGTCAAAGGTGGGGATGCTGTAGATCGCCACGAAACCCAGAAACAGTGCGCTGGCCACCGGCCAGAGTACCAGCGTGATCATTGTCGTCGCACTGGTGAGTGCCGCGCGCCGGGTATTCCACGCGCAGGCAAAGCTCGCCAGCCCGTAGTAGAACGCCGCCTGGAAACCGATGGCATTGACGGCATCACGCATCATCACATTGACGCTTGGCATAAACGCCGACAGCAGCAGCAGCGTCAGGCCGAAGCCGGTGAGTACCGCGCTCGCGACCCAGGGCGTCTGCCAGGTGGAGTGCAGGCGTGCGTAACGGGGATGCAGTGCGCCGCCCCGACCCTTCGCGAACATGGTGCGCGTGAATTGCAGAAAGGAGGTCTCCAGCGTGCCGATGGTGCTCAGCAGCACCGCCACCACTGCCATGTAGCCCCACGGCCTGGGAAAGAGCTTGTCGGCTACCGCGAGCACGACATTGGTGCCGGCGTGCGCGATCTCTTCGTCGCTCAACACCAGCAGTACCGCGGTCGCGAAGCCGACGAACAGCAGCAGCACGCTGATCATCGCCAGCACCGCGCCGTGGCCCGGCGTCTGGCCGGCGTCCCTGGTTTCTTCGTTGAGGTTGACCGTGACATCCCAGCCCCAGAAGAAAAACACGGCCGCGAGCGCACCGGTCGCGAACAGCTGCGGTGTAAACGCACCCGGCGAAAACCAGCTGGAGGAAAACGCGTGCGCCGGATGGCCGGCGAATTTCACCAGTGCCGCAACGATCACCACCACCAGGATGATCACCTCGATGCCGGTCAGCACCACCTGCATGTAGCTTGCCGGCTTGATGCCCTTGACCACCACGGCGCTCACCACCAGCAGCCAGACGGCAGCCATGAGCGCGACACTGACCGGGTCGGTTGCCAGCCGGGGGGCGATGATTGCCAGCGTGGCGGTCGCCGCGGGTATGGTGCCGCCCACCATGAACAGGGCTGTGGCTACCAGCAAGGACCAGCCGGCGAGAAAGCCGAGTACCGGGCCAAAAGCCTGCTCGACCCAGGCGTAGGAAGCGCCGGCGTTGGGATCAACCCGGTTGAGCTGCTTGTAGGCCAGCGTCACGCCGAACATGATGATGCCGCAGTAGAGCAGGCTGGCCGGAGCGAGGATGCCCACCGCGGCAATCAGGGTCGCGGTGGTGGCGGCTGCACTGAAGGCCGGAGCGGTGCCCGCTATGCCCATGATCGCCGACTCGCCGAGGCCGAGTGAGTTTGCCGCCAGACTGGTCTTTGCGTTCATGCGTTACCCCCGGGTTACCTCCGCCAAGAATGCCCGCAAATGACGCCGTGCCGCAACCTTTAAGGGCCAGCGGCCGGCCGTGATACCATGCGCGCCTCGTAAAAAAGGTCAGATCATGGAAGTCTCGCAATTGCGCCGGTCACTGCAAGATCTCGAGGAGCGCGCCGTCTCCTTGAGGGGGTTTCTTTGATTACGACGCCAAGCGTGAGCGGCTCGAAGAGGTGCGCCTTGAGCTCGAGGAGCCGGCGGTCTGGGCCGATCCGGCGCGCGCCCAGGAACTGGGGCGCGAGCGCGCGCGCCTAAGCACCGAAATCGAAGAACTTGATCGCGCCACGACCGGTGCGCGCAATGCCATCGAGTTGCTGGAACTCGCCGCCAGCGATAACGACGAGGCGGCCGCCAGCGATCTGGAGCGCGAATGCACCCAGATCGAGCAGAGCGTGCGACGGCTCGAGTTCAAGCGCATGTTTCGCGGCGAGATGGATTCCCACAACGCCTTCCTCGACATCCAGGCCGGCGCCGGCGGCACCGAGGCGCAGGACTGGGCGCAGATGCTCATGCGCATGTACCTCAAGTGGGCCGAGCGCAAGCGCTTCGAGACAGAGATTCTTGACACCGCTCCCGGCGAGGAGGCCGGCTTGAAGAGCGCCACCGTCGTCATCCGGGGCCAGCGCGCCTACGGCCTGCTC
>JBAVRE010000227.1:0-11051 GCA_049694695.1 Steroidobacteraceae bacterium
GCGAAATCCAGCACCGGGCAGGCATCGGGGCCGGCGCCCAGCAGCAGGATGCGGGGCGGCAGCGTCAGCGGCAAGGCAAATACCCGCAGTTGCGGAGTCTGCGACAACCAGGCCGGTGTGCCAGTGCGCGCTGCCGCCGCGAGGCCGGCTTCGAACGCTGCAGCACTACCGGGCAACAGCACTGCTCCGCTGGGCGGGCTCGCAGCGCTGGACTCGACAACCAGGCCGACCGCCAGCGGCTGGTGCGCCCGGAGCGCGGCCTGAAAGGCGTGCAGCGGTTGCCAGTCATTCATCGGCCCGACGCGCATCATGAAAATATCCATGGCGCCTTCGCAACCCGCCCCCAGCCCATACAACTCATCGTCCGGACCACGCATGTCGTAGCTGAACAGGCGCGCGCGACCGTCCGCGATCACCTGCTGTGCGTGTTCGCGCAGATCACCTTCGAGGCAGCCACCGGAAAGCAGGCCCGCGTAGTCGCCGTCCTGGGCCAGCAGCAGTGGCGTGCCCCACTTGCTGTAGGTTGAGCCGGCTGTCCTGACGACCACCGCCAGCGCCAATGGCCGAGCAGCGGCACGTTCACGCCCATACAGCGGCAACAATGAATCGATCAGGGCATCCATGGGCAAGAGCCCTTCGATCAGGCTTGCTTCAATAGCGAAGTATCGATTGGCAGTGAGCGCAGGCGCTTGCCGGTCGCCGCAAAGATGGCATTGACGAGGGCGGGCGCGATCGGTGGCGTGCCCGGTTCGCCGATGCCGCCCGGTGCTTCGGTGCTGGGCAGAATATGCACTTCGACCCTGGGCATCTCGTTCATGCGCAGCAGCGGGTAGTCATGGAAATTGCTTTGCTCGACGCGACCATCCTTGAAAGTGATCTTGCCGTATAGCGCTGCCGACAGGCCAAAGACGACGGCGCTTTCAATCTGGTGCCGGATGATTTCCGGATTGACAGTCATGCCGCAGTCCACGGCGGCGACCACGCGGTGCACCCTGGGAACGCCGGCAGCGCTTACCGATACCTCGGCGACCTCAGCGACGAAGCTGCCGAAACTCTGCGCCAGCGCGATGCCGCGGAACACGCCGTGCGGCAGTGGTTGCCCCCAGCCGGCTTTTGTCGCCACCGCCTCGAGCACGCCCAGGCAACGCGGCTGCTGCCTGAGCAGCGCGCGGCGAAACTCAAAAGGATCCTGCCTGGCTGCGGCAGCCATTTCGTCGACGAAGCTCTCGATGAAAAATATATTCTGGGAATTACCCACTGAGCGCCAGAACCAGACCTGCGGACCCGGCTCGCGCCGGCCGTAGGCGATGTGCTGGTTGGCGATGTCGTAGGGATGATCGGCAATTCCCTCGACCGCCTGGTCATCAACGCCGCTCTCCGGGAGCTTCATGAAGCCTGAAGCCGCCATGATTGAAGGCGCTCCGATACCCACCTTCAGCGAGAGCGGCTTACCCTGCGAGTTCATTACCGCTGTGAATTGCGCTACCGAGGCGGGCCGGTAATAGCCTGCATGCATGTCATCTTCGCGGCTGTAGATCAGCTTGACAGGTTTGCCACTCAGCTTGCTGAGCAGCGTGGCATCGATCACGAAGTCAGGGGCGAAACGGCGTCCAAACCCACCGCCCAGCATCATCGTGTTGATCTTTACCTTGGCGGGCGTGACCGCCGCGACCTGCGAGAGTATCCCCTGCGCCGGGCCCTGGCTCTGTGTGCCGACCCAGAGCTCTACCTCATCGCCCTTGACCCAGGCGGTGCAGTTCATCGGTTCCATGCAGGCGTGGGCCAGATAGGGCGCCTCGTACTGGGCGCTCAGCGTGCTCGAGCCCGCAGCAGGCGCCAGTGCCATATCGCCGGTCTGTTTGGCGATGGCGCTGGCCGATGCGGCCCCTTCGGCGAGCATGGCGCTGACTTTGGCCGAGGACAGGCCGGCATTGGCACCAAGATTCCACTGCACATCGAGCGCATCGCGGCCTTTCCTGGCAGCCCAATAGCCGTCTGCCAGCACCGCAACACCACTGGCAATGCTGATGACCTGTCTTACGCCCTTGATGGCTTTGGCCTGCGCCTCGTTCATGCTGGCGGGCGTAGCGCCCGGGAGCGGTGCACGCGCCATCACCGCCACCAGCATTCCGGGCAACTGTGCGTCCAGACCGAACCGGGCGCTGCCGTCGACCTTGGCCGGCGTATCCAGGCGCTTGAGCGGTTTGCCCAGCAGCTTGAAGTCCTTGCTGTCTTTCAATTTCGGGTTCGCGGGTACGGGCTGGCTGGCGGCAGCCGCGGCCAGGGCGCCGTAGCTCAGCGTCTTGCCGTCGGGAGCAATGACCTTGTTGCTGGCCGTGCGCAGCGTCGCGGCGTCGAGCTGCCAGCGTTGTGCGGCGGCGGCCACCAGCATCTCGCGCGCCGCGGCGCCCGCTTTGCGCAGTGGCTCCCAGTGCCCCCGCACAGTCGTGCTGCCGCCGGTGGCCTGCATGCCAAACATGGGATTCTTGTATGCCTGGTCGGTTGGCGCCTGTTCAACGCTGACCCTGCTCCAGTCGGCATCCAGTTCTTCCGCCAGCAGCATCGGGATGGCGGTCAGTACGCCCTGGCCCATTTCGGCCGAGCCGCACAACACGGTCACACGATTGTCGGGCGTGATGCGCAGGTAGGCGTTGGGCGCGAACACCGGCGCCGAGCCTGCGGCCTGTGCGCGCCGGGAAGCAGCCGGCAGCGTGAAACCGATCATCAGCGCCGCAGCGCCGCCGCTCTGGAGAAACACGCGGCGCGACAGGGCCGAGGAGACGTGGGTGAGTGGGCCGGATTTCTTCACGACTTCGCTCCCTGGCCGAGAGCCGTAGACGCTTCCTTGATGGCCGCGCGAATCTGGTTATAGGTTCCGCAGCGGCACAGGTTGCCACTCATTGCGTTGTCTATGTCAGCGTCGCTCGGGTGCTGATGCTCGGCCAGCAGTGCGCAGGCACTCATGATCTGGCCCGACTGGCAGTAGCCGCATTGCGGCACATCGTGGCTGATCCAGGCGTTCTGCACGGCCTTGCCGATGCGCTCACGGCCCACGGCTTCAATGGTGGTGACGTGCTTGCCCGCCGCGGCCGACAGCGGCGTCGAGCACGAGCGGACTGCCTGGCCATCCAGGTGCACGGTGCAGGCCCCGCACAGCCCCATGCCACAGCCAAACTTGGTGCCGGTCAGCTGCAAGTGCTCGCGCAGGGCCCACAACAGCGGCGTGTCACCTTCCGCGTCAATCGAGACCGATTTGCCGTTCACAGTGAGTTGGGTCATGGGGCTCCGCCGCACGGCTATGAAGGTTGTGACTTTCAAGGGTACTGCAAGTTCTGCGCGATTGTCTAAGCCTGAACCCGATTAGCACACGCCCGCCAGCGGTACTATGATGGGCGAGCGCTCAGGCAATGGGAGAGTGGTATGCAGAAAGTAGTGCGCAGATACCTGACGGCCCTGGAAGCTGGCGACGCCAATAAGGCCGCGGCGCTGTTCGTTCCCGACGGTTGGGTGCAGTCACCGTTTCTGGGTCAGCTGCCGGTGCGGGATTTCTTCGCCAAGGTCGCCGGCGCATCGACCGGCGCCAAATTGACAGTGCACGATGTGCTGGTCAGCGCCGAAGGGCACCTGCGGGCGGTCGCCTACTATCTCTACGACTGGTCGCTCAAGGACGGTACGCGGGTATCGTTCGACTGCGCCGACGTATTCAATTTTGACGCAGATACCGGGCACATCGCTTCTATCGTGCTGGTGTACGACACGCACCCGGTGCGCGGCGTGGTCAAACAGAAATATTCCTGAAGGCGCTGAAATGGTGCCTGGCGAGTCAGACGGGCTGCGCATTATGGCAAATAAGATGCCAACTCCGGGCGCGTGACAGCGTGCCCTGCAGTATTGCGGCAGCACGACCATCAGCGTATGTTTGGTTCAAAGTAGCTCCGCGCGGCTGGGATTTCACGGCGCGGGTTGATGACTCGACTACAAGAAGAATTGCCCGTCGTCTGCAGGCGGGCACGAATAAAAAATATATATAAGGGGAGTTCCATGTTGCGATCAATTTGCCAATTGGCGATCGGTGCTGTGCTGGTGACGATGATCGGCGTGACCGCCGATGCTGCGCCGCAGACACAAGCACGTGATCCGGCCGCCATCCAGCGGCTCAGGGCCGAGAACGGTGGCAGTGAAGTAAGCCTCGACGCAGCGACCGGCACAGCGAAGTTCGCCAGACTCGGGCACGGCGCACCGTATCAGCCAGCCGCCAGAACCGCGCAGCCCGTACAGGCCGCTCCGGCGCAAGCCGCGACGGCACAAGCCAGGAAAGACAGTGCTGCGGCCTTTATCAACCGCAACAGCCGGGCTTTTGGCCTGAAGTCCGGGACCGCTGAGCTCACGCTGCGCAAGCTGACCTCCGACCGGCTGGGCCACACTCACCTGACCTATTCCCAGGAGTATGCCGGGCTGCATGTTTTTGGCGCGATGCTCAAGGCGCACTTCGACGCGAATGGCGAACTCTCGGTAGTCAACGGCACACTGGTTCCCGACATCGAAGTTTCGGCGGCGCCTTCCCGCAGTGCGCACCAGGCTGAAGCAACGGCCGTGAAATTTGTAAAAGGCAAAGGCCTTGCGGCGCGCGGCAGCCGCTTGCTGATCTTCCGTGAGGGGCTCGCCAAGGGCGTACCGGGCGACAATCACCTCGCCTATGAAGTCGAGGTTGGCAACGGCACCAATGTGCGCGAATTCGTCTACGTCGATGCCCACACCGGCAAGGTGATCGATCAGATCACAGGGATTACCGATCAGCTCAACAGGCGTGCTTATGATGGTCAGAATCTGCCTGACGTGCCGCCGAGCTATCCGGATGGCCCGGTCTGGATCGAGGGCCAGGCCTTGCCGACCGGCATTGTCGAGGCTGACAACATGATCTTTGCCTCTAAAGAGACCTACGATTTTTACTTCAACGCCTTCGGCCGCGATTCCTTCGACGGCGCCGGCGGCACGATGGACGCCATTTTCAACCGCGGCTATAGCTGCCCGAATGCGTCCTGGAACGGGGTCTTCATTTCGTTCTGCCCGGGATTGACCACCGATGATGTCACCGCGCACGAGTGGAGTCATGCCTACACTCAATACACCGACAACCTGATCTACCAGTGGCAGCCGGGTGCGCTCAATGAGGCGTACTCCGACATCTTCGGAGAGACGGTCGATCGCATCAATGGCCGGGGTGGCGACACACCCAACAATCAACGCACTGCGAACAGCTGTTCGGCGCTGAACGGCGGTAGCCCGCCGCCGACGCTGACGATCAGCGGGGGCAGCGCCGCGGGCAGCTATCAGTCCCGGGCTTCTGTGAATGAACCGGCGCGCCCCTTCACGATCGGACCGACCGCGATGGCGCAGGCCGTCCCGGCGGGCGCCTGTACCGCCGTTGGCCCGGAGGTGGCCGGCAAGATCGCAATCGTCGACTGGACCCTCAACGCCGCGGGCGGTAACGAGTGCGGCTCCGGAGCCCGCTCCACTAACGCTCGCCTCGCCGGTGCGACCGGCATTATCTTTGTGGCTCCTGCTTCCGGAATCCTGAACCTGGGTGCGAGCACGCTCATCGGGTCTGTCGAAGTCACGAATGCCGATGGCGCAACCATCAAGGCCGGCCTGCCGGCCGACGCGACGATCTCGCTTGACGTCGGCACTGATAATTCGGTGCGCTGGCTGCTCGGCGAAGACGACTCTGCCGTCGGCCTCACCGGCGCACTGCGTGACATGTGGAACCCACGCTGCTTCGGCAACCCGGGCAAGGTGTCGGATACGTTTGAATATGTATGTTCGACTGCCGATCAGGGCGGTGTGCATTCCAACTCCGGCGTGCCGAATCATGCTTACTCACTGGTGGTGGATGGCGGTACCTATAACGGCCGCACCATTACCGGCATTGGTCTTACCAAGGCGGCCCACGTTTATTTCCGGGCCAAGACGACCTACCAGGGCCCGACCACGGACTTTGCCGACCATGCCAATGCACTGGAGCAGTCCTGCAAAGACCTGATTGGCGTCAACCTGGCATCGCTCACGACCGGCACTCCGTCAGGCGAAGTCATCTCGGCCGCGGATTGTGCGCAAGTCAGCAATACGCTCCTCGCGGTCGAAATGAGAGCGCCGCCGACACAGTGCAACTTCCAGCCGCTGCTGGCCAAGAGTCCGCCGGCGCTGTGTCCCGGTCGGAGCGAAGTTGAATCCTTGTTCCGCGACAGTTTTGATCGCGGCAATCCGCTGAAGGAGCGCTGGAGAGTCAGTCACGGCGGAACGACGCCTGACTTTACGGCGCGTGACTGGTCGGTTGCCTCCAACCTTCCCGGCAACCGCCCTGGCAGGGCCCTGTTTGGCGCCGATCCCAATATCGGCAGCTGTGCTCCGGGCGGCGATGAGACCGCGGTTCTGCATGTGGACAGCGGAACAATTGAGGTCCCGGTTTCAAAGCGGACGACGTGGTTGACCTTTGACCATTGGGTAGCGACAGAGGCCGGATGGGACGGCGGTAATCTGAAGATCAGCGTCAATAACGGCGCCTGGCAGCTGGTCAATGCTGCCGACTATGTCTACAACCCGTACAACGCGGCGCTGTTTACCGCGGCGCAGGGCAACAGCAATCCGATCGCTGGCGAGCCGGCGTTCACGGGCACCGATGGCGGTGCAGTGGATGGCTCCTGGGGCCGCTCGATCATCAATCTGGCAGCGTACGCCAAGCCGAAAGACAAGATCCGGTTGCGCTTCGACATTGGTAACGACGGTTGCGGCGGCGTGACGGGGTGGTTCGTCGACGACGTGATGCTCTATCAGTGCCACTAGACCCGGCGCTAGACGAAGTTCGGAAAATCTTGGGGCGCCCGCTGGGGCGCCCCTTTTTTTGCGGCTGCTTGCCTCGTTAAAGGATCTCGCTATCAGTCGGTGGGCCGCGGGTAAGCTCAAGTGTGACGACGTAGTTCGCTTGTGTGATGGTGCGACCGGTAAGGGGATAAGGTGTCAGGGCCACCAGGCGGATACTCCACCCCTCGTATTCTGCGGCAGTTGATTTTGACGATGCGCTGTGGAGCTCGCGCGTTTCTTTGGCCGTTGCAGCCCGTTGCACCCAGATGCGCACGGTGGCATCGCCTTCCCATATGCAGGTCTCGCCCTTGGGGCAGCGCGAGTCTGATGAAACGGCCTCGACGCCGATCGCCAGTGATTCGGCTTCGATCCGGGATGACTGGCCGACTCTCAGGCTGAAGCTTTTCTCCGGCATGGCACTGATAACTTCGTCAGCAGCTGAGGCGCAGTCGCCCGGCGATCCCAGCATCGCAAGAGCCACCAGCAGCGCGCACCCCGACATCAGGGCCGCGTTCGCCGGCCGATACGGCCGCGCCCGGCGGCCGGGGCCGCCTGTGGCGGGGGCAGTGGTGGCAACTCCGGCAACTGGGTCTGCTGTTGCAGGCCAGAGATAACCAGGCGGCGCATCTCCGCCTCGATTGCCGGATCGGTTTCGACCGGCAGATAGGCGGCGAGGCGCCGGTCCACCTGCTCACAGGCACGCTGGTAGGCATCCTTCGAGCCAGTCCTGGCCCAGTCTTCGCGGCTGCCGCGATCGATCACCGGGTCGGTCAGGTAGAGTTCCCGCGGCCAGTGCTTGAGCGTATGTGGCGAGGTGATCAGGTGATCGTTCTCGCGCAGGTAGCTGACCAGATCGTGTGACGGCAGATCTTCAATGACGCTGATTTCGCGCACAAAGTGCAGGCACTGCCCGCAGACCTCGTTGTCGAACACGAGTTTCGCCAGGCTGAAGGTGAGCACAAAGTCCAGCATGCCCGGGCCCGAGACCGAATTGACCCCGGCGAGCGCCGCGAGCATTGCGCTGGTCATGGTTTCCGCGCCCGCCTGGGCATCGAGCAGCTTGGCATCACTCAGCGCCATGTAGGCCTGCGTCGGCAGGCCCAGTGACTTGGCGATGGCGACATAGCCGATGTTCAGGTGTTGCGCTTCGATGGCCGCCATCGGCGAGCTCGCCGCCTTCATGTGGAACGTGGCCGGCGCACCGCCGAACAGCACCGGCGCGCCGGGCTTGATGATCTGCGCCATGGTGATGCCGGCCAGTGTGTCGACGCAGTGAAACACCAGCGCGCCGACCAGCGTCACCGGCGCGATCAGGCCCATCAGCGTGACCGGGACGATTTCCACCGCGATGCCGGCCTCGACGCAGTCGATCAGGTTCTGGCAGGAGTCTTCGCCGAAACGGAAATTGCCGGTGGCCGTTACCGTGAAGATGGACATGGGCTTGGCCACCAGCTCGGCATGGTCGCGACGGAACAGCTGCAGCATCTGCACCATGCGCGGCACGCCGTGCTCGCCGAAGGCGCCCGACACCACGGGCTTTTTCGAGTTGCTCAGCACCAGGTAGAGTCGCCAGGCGTCGGAGACCTGCGATTCGATGTCGTCGTTGGTGGAAAAGGCGGTGGCCAGATAGGCGATGTGCTCCAGGCCGTCGCACAGGCGCGCGTACTCGACGAAGTCGGTCGAGTTGGCGAGCCGCGTCTCGCCGCTGCGGTGATCCATGATCTTGAGGCCACTGGAGCCTGGCACGTAGTGCACGTTGTTGCCGCCGATCTCGGCGTGGGGTTGCCCGTCGCGGTTGTAGAGGGTGAAGGACTTGGGCGCGCTGGCGATGGCGCGATCGACGACCTCCGGCGGGAACAGGATGCGCAGGCCGTCCTGGTCTGTCTTCAGGCCGTGCTCCAACAGGCGCTGGCGCATCGCCGGACCGCGAATCTCCAGACCGACTTCGGCCAGGATCCGTTTTGCCTCGCGGAGGATCGAGGCGATCATGTCGGGGCTGAGGACGTTGAGTGTCGGTCGCAAGGAGCTTCTCCGTTGTATCCCGGTCAGCCGGCCGCTGTGGGCGGGCTGAGAATTGTGGCCGGAAGTCTGCGCACTATGTACGCTGCATACAAGGGGTACTATATGAAAATCACTGGTGAGTATCGAATCGCTGCACCGCGCCAGCAGGTCTGGGAAGCACTCAATGATTCCGCGGTGCTGAAGGAGTGCATTCCCGGATGCCAGAGTCTGGACAGGCTTTCGGATACCGAGATTGAAGCCTCGATTCTGGCGCAGCTCGGTCCGGTAAAGGCGCTGTTCGCAGCGCACATCACGCTTGCCGATCTGAATCCACCGAGTGGCTACACCCTCTCGGGCGAGGGCAAGAGTGGGGCCGCAGGCTTTGGCCGCGGCGAGGCCAGGGTGACGCTGAGCGAGGTGCCGGGCGCCACGCTGCTGCAGTACACGGCCGACCTGAAGCTCGGCGGCAAGCTCGCGCAGCTTGGCTCCCGGCTGCTCGAGGGCACCACACGCAAGCTGGCGGATGAATTCTTTGCGCGCTTTTCAACCCGTCTGGACAGCGCCGCGCAGCACACAGTGCCGGCGTCGGTGCCGGCGACCCGGGGCCCGCGTGTGTCACGGGTCTGGCTGGTCGCCGCCACCGCGCTGCTGCTGGTGGCACTGGTCTGGTGGCTGCTGCGCGGCCACTGATCGCGCGGCTAGGGCTTTTTTGCCAGCAGCGCAGCGAATGCGCCGGCTGCCGGCGACAGGGATTTCCCGGCCCGCTTGACCAGCGTTGCTGATTGCGTGATGAGCGGTCTGCCCAGCGCGAGCCAGCGCGCACCGCCGGTTCGAAACAGCGCGGCGGCCCGCTCCGGCAGCACGCTGAGCCCCAGTCCCGCTTCGACCAGTGCGACTGCCGTGCCCATATAGCCCACCTCGAAGTGCGGCGCCGGCATGCGCACGCCAAGCTGCTGGTAGGTCGCATCGATCAGTGATCGGAAGGCACTGGTAGCGGTCAGGGCGATGTTGGGCTGGTCCTGCAGGTCGAACCACTTCAGGCGACGCTTGCTGCCCAGCCCCGAGGAGGTCGGGACCACCGCACCCAGCCGGTCTTCAAACAGCGTTACCAGTTCCAGTTCGGAATGTGGGCTTTGAAAAGTGCCGACGCCGAAGTCGGCGGTGCCGCTGCGCACGTGCTGCAGGATCTGGTCGGTGAGCACGTCGTAGAGCGCGATGCTCACGCCCGGATAGCTGAACCGGAACTGACGGATGACCTCCGGCATGAGTGTCGCGGCAATCAGCGGCGATGCGGCCACGGCCACGCGTCCGCGGCTCTTGCTCAGCAGTCCCTGCGTGGAGGCGACCGCCTGCTCGACATCCGCAAGAATTCTCTGCGTGTGCACCAGAAACTCACTGCCAGCCGCCGTCAGCGTCGCCCGGCGTGTGGTGCGGTCGACCAGCGGCAGGCCCAGTTGCCGCTCCAGCTCACGCAGCAGACCGCTGGTTGCCGATTGAGTGAGGTTCAGCTGTCCGGCGGCCTCGGTGAAGCTGCCCAGGCGGGCGATTTCGGCGAAGGCACGCAATTGCCGCAGTGTTGGATTCATAAGTAAAACTAATTAATTCAGTTGAGAAAGTCGTTGGAATTATACTGTGGAAAGGACTGTAATGGCGCCCCCGGCCAGAAAACCCTGTTACGGAGCGACCAAGTTGTTGCGGGCAGTGCAATCCAGCTACATCGGCCAGCCCATGGCGCGCGTCGAAGACGACGCCTTGGTGCGTGGCCAGGGGCGCTACATGGCCGACCTCAGTCCGCCGGGGGTGCTGCACGCCGCATTCGTACGCAGCCCCGTGGCGCGCGCCACACTGAACGCCGTCAACAGTAGCGCGGCCGTGCAGTATCCGGGCGTGCTGCTGGTACTGACCGGACCGCTGGTGAGCACACTGGGTCCGCTGTCTGTCAATGGCGTGGTGCCCGAAATACAGGATTTTCGGCCACCCCTGCTGGCGCGCGATCGGCTGAATGCGGTGGGGGAGGCGGTTGCCCTGGTGGTCGCCGAAACGCTCGACGCCGCGCAGGAAGCGGCCGAGTTGGTCGAACTCGACTATGACTCTGAAGAGGCGCAGGCCACGCTGGCCAGCGCCGCCAACGGCCAGCCGCTCTACGCCAGCTGGACCAGCAACGAAGCGTTTACACAGCGCTGGAGTTGTGG
>JBAVRE010000228.1:0-4936 GCA_049694695.1 Steroidobacteraceae bacterium
GAGCGTGACCCTGCGCCTGCTGGCTGCCGCCCATCAGCCCGAAGGCGGTCAGCGGCTGCCCGTCTTTCATTACGAACCCAGGCAGCAGGGTATGGAACGGACGCTTGCCGGGCGCGATCACGTTGGGACTGTCGGGGTGCAACGAGAAAAGTGCACCACGGTCATTCAGCACGAAACCGTAGCCAGGCACGGTGATGCCCGATCCGAACGTGTCGTAGACACTATATATGTAGGACACCATGTTGCCCCAGCGATCGGCCACGGCCACATAGACGGTGCCGCCAACCGGATCGCCATGAGCGTCCGGCGTGCCGCTCTTGTGCATGTCGATGTGCTGGCACTGTTCACCCGCGTAGGGCTTGGATATCAGCCGCGCCACGGGAATCTTCACGAACCCAGGGTCACCGTTGTAGGCGTACAGGTCCGCATAAGCGATCTTCTTGGCCTCGATCAACAGGTGCCAGTATTCAGGAGCGGTCGGCCCGAGCGCTGCCAGGTTCACGCCCAGCCGCGGCGCGCACACTTCGAGGATGTTGAGCATTTCCAGCACCGCGAAGCCCTGCGTATTGGGCGGAAATTCATAGACGTCATAGCCGTGATAATTGGTTGTCAGCGGCGTCTCCCAGTTGGCATGGGTGGCGGCGAGATCGGCCGCCGTCATCGTGCCGCCGAGCGCGCGCGACTTGGCAAGAATGGCCGTCGCGATTTCACCCTTGTAGAAGGCATCGCGGCCGCCGGCCTGCAGCACGCGCAAGGCGTGCGCGAGATCCGAGTTGCGAAACACGCTGTAGGGCCTGGGAGGCTTGCCGTCCACAAGGTAAGTTTTCACCGAGTCCGGATCCGCCGCCAGCACCTCGGCGCCGTAGATCCAATCGTCCTGGATGCGCTCCGTGACGGCGAAGCCCTGTTCGGCAATTCGCGCCGCGGGCTCGAGCAGCTGTTTGAAGGTCAGCGTGCCCGCGCGCTTGAGCAGCACATCCCAGGCATCCACCGCGCCCGGCGCGGTTACCGAATCGATACCGTGCACGGGAACCCTGTCTTTGTAGCCACGCTCGGCCAGATGCGCCACGGTGGCGCCCGCGGGCGCACGTCCACTGCCATTCAACGCCACCAGGCGCTTTTCCTTCGCGAGCCACGCGATCACGAACACATCGCCGCCGATGCCGGCGCTGCCCGGTTCCACCACGTTCAGGGCGGCAGCGGTAGCGACGGCCGCGTCAAAGGCATTGCCGCCCTGGCGCAGGATCTGCAGTCCCGCCTGCGCGGCGAGCGGTTGGCTCGTGGCCACGACGCCGTGCCGCGCCAGCACTTCGGAGCGGGTCTGGCCCAGCCAGCCGCTGGCGCGGTCGCCGCGCAGGGCGGCAAACGGTGCCGCGGTGCTCGGCGGCGCGCTGTCCGGCTCCGCGGCGGCCGCCGCACCGAGCATCGCGATCATCAATAGCGTGCCGATTCGTGCCGATCTGGCAAGCAGGGCCGTCTTGTTCATCAGTATCTCCTTACCCGGAAACCGCACGGTCTCGCAACACCGATGTCGCCGCGGGATACGCATTATAAACCGGAGCAGGTCGCGGTAGAGTGTGAAGTCGCCAGGCACCTTGAAGACACGACTTGCCACCATTCAGGAGAAACACATGAGCAAGGGCTACTGGGTTGCGCACGTGGATATTGCCGATCCCGAAGGCTACAAAGCTTACATTGTGGCCAACGCCGAACCCTTCAGGAAGTTCGGCGCCCGTTTTCTGGTACGCGCGGGTCGCTTTGAAAACCCGGAGGGTGCAAGCCGCACCCGACACGTTGTAATCGAGTTTCCCTCGTATGAAGCGGCCCTGGGCTGCTGGAAGTCAACCGAATACCAGGACGCAATCAAATTACGGCTACCCGTTTCAACCATCGATCTCATCATCCTTGAGGGCTATGACGGTCCGCAACCTTCTGGACTATGATGATCGCTATGGCAGAGGGGGATGAAATGACCATGGACTATCCCGACGACACTGACGGTGCTGAGCTGCGAAAAGTCGCAGCAGCGGGCGCGGATATGTCGAGTCCGATGGTCATCGAATTCTCGATCGAAGCCGCAGATGAGCGCAGTGCGCGCAACATCGCCGAGCTCGTCGAGGCCCAGGGTTTTGACCCTTCCATTTCCGACAATGAAGGCCGGGGCACGTGGAGTGTGTACTGCGCCCGGTCGATGCTGGCGACCTATGATGGGGTGGTGGCGGTTCAGACGGAGTTGACTGCGCTGGTGGCAGCCCACGGTGGGCGTTGCGATGGCTGGGCGACGTTTGGGAACGAGGCGCTATCGAACCAATGAGCACGACCCACCATCATGAGCACGATCACCAGGCCGTTCCGTCCGAGCCGGCGCTGCGCGTCAAGGCACTGGAATCACTGCTGGTGGCGAAAGGCCTGGTCGACCGCGCCGCACTTGACGAGCTGATTGATACCTACGAACACAAGGTCGGCCCGCGCAACGGCGCCCGGGTGGTGGCGCGCGCCTGGGCAGATCCCGATTACCGGCGTCGGCTGCTTGCCGATGCAGACACCGCCATCGCCGAGCTGGGATACGGCGGAATGCAGGGCGAGCACATGGTAGTGGTTGAAAACACCGCCACCGTACACAATGTCGTTGTCTGCACGCTGTGCTCCTGCTATCCATGGCCGGTGCTCGGATTGCCGCCGGTCTGGTACAAGTCCGCGCCCTATCGCTCGCGCACGGTGATTGATCCGCGTGGCGTATTGCGCGAGTTTGGCCTGAGCCTGGGGGATGATGTCGAGGTGCGGGTCTGGGATAGCACTGCGGAATTGCGCTACCTGGTGCTTCCGGAGCGGCCCGCCAATACCGGGACCCTGAGCGAAGCGGAGCTCGCGCTGCTGGTAACGCGGGATTCAATGGTCGGCGTCGCCAAGGTCAGTGCCACGGGCGAGGCACCTGCCGCATGAATGGAATTCATGACATGGGAGGCATGCATGGCATGGGCGCCATCGAACTGGAGCAGGGCGAGCCCGTCTTCCACCATCCATGGGAGGGTCGCGTTTTCGGACTCCGCCGTGCGATGGGAGCCTGGCGCAAATGGAATATCGATGTTTCTCGACATGAAGTTGAGCTTGTGCCCCCCGCCGACTACCTGCGCATGAGCTACTACGAGCGGCAATTCACCGCATTTCTGCTGTTACTTCAGAAACGGGGTTTCATCACCTCGGCTGAAATCGAAGCAGGTGTTCCAGCTCCCGGCTCATCCGTGGCGGTACCGGCGCTTACCCGGGAGAAGGCGGCGCAGTTGGTCATTACCGGCGTCCCGACCAGCCGGGATGTGCCAGTGCCCGCAAAGTTTCGAACCGGCCAACGGGTGCAGGCGGTCAATGCGAATCCACCCGGCCACACGCGCGAACCACGCTATGTACGCGGCAAGCTCGGTACCATCGATCGCGACCATGGTGTCTTTGTGTTCCCGGATACCAATGCGCATTTTCTTGGCGAGAAACCGCAGCACCTGTATTCGGTACGCTTTACTGCACGCGAGCTGTGGGGAAATCACGCGGCAGTTCAAGACTCGGTCTATGTCGACCTGTGGGACGATCATCTTGAGCCGGCCTGATCCCAACGTTCAACCCGAGGTTCTTGCGGCCCTGCCGCGCCTGCCACGCGCTGAGGACGGGCCCGTTTTCTCCGAGCCCTGGCAGGCAGAGGCCTTTGCGCTAGCGGTTCGGTTGTCGGCACAAGGTCATTTCACATGGAAAGAATGGGCGGCCACGCTTGCTGATGAACTTGCGGTTGCTGCCGGGCATGGGGATCCCGATGCCGGCGCGCACTACTACCACTGTTGGCTTGCGGCGCTGGAACGCCTGGCCATCAATAAGCACCTGACTGACTCGGCAACGCTACTGGAACGTAAGGAAGCGTGGGCCGAAGCGTATCGACGAACGCCGCACGGCAACCCTGTCAGACTGGGTAGCGAAACCAGCAGCAAATAGCCGACCTCCCACGCCAAAAGTTCAGGTATTCCGTCGCAGCAGTCAGGGGAGTGGCTTGGCCAGGACCTGCACCCAATAGAGTGCCGGGCGGTCTTCGCTGGTCCCTTGAGCGAGGGCGATTCCCATCTCGGTGAAGTCTGGCGTCATCAGGTTTTCGCAGTGTCCGGGGCTTGCCAGCCATCCGCGCACGACCTCTTCGGCGCTCTCGGGTCCATAGGCGATGTTTTCGCCCACCAGATTTTCGCGGTACCCGGCGGCGCGAACGCGCTCGGCAGGCGACTGGTGGGAGCGGTCCTGATGATCAAAATAGTGGTGTTCGGCCATATCGGTGGCGTGTGACTGCGCGATGCGATCCAGCGCGATGGAGTGGGACAGTGGGCTCGTTGCTGCCAACTCGTGTGTGCCGCAGCGTTGGCCGTGGGCGCGGGCCATGTTGGTGAGGGCCAGGACACGGGCGCCGATGCGTGGTTTCTGCCCGGGCGTCGGCAGGGCGTAAGGCTCGGCGAGCAGCAACCAGGTGTCGGCACCGCCCTGGTAGACACCGACGTCACGCAGTTTCGGATCGCCCAGTGTGTCGCAGCGCGACTGGCGCAACGTTTCTGCAGCGGAGCGTGCATCCCCGGTCACGTGAAGCGCGGCGGTCGATCGGGCGAGATAGTGACTGTCGGCGAGGGCTGCCCTGAGCGCTTCACCTTGCGCCCAGCGTCGGGCTGCGCTGTCCAGGCGCTGGTTGCGATGCAGCGGCGATTGGGGCGCGTGTGCGAGGTTGCAGCCCGTGGTCCGTAAGGTCTGAACCGTGTCGAGGATGCTGGCGTGCACCAGAGGTGCGCTGCCCAGCAGCAGGAGTGCGATCAGCGTCGCGCGCAAAGGTGGCGAAGCGATCGGGGATGCATCAGAACCGGAAACTTGCATCAACGAAACAAGGAGCGTAAGACTCCTCGCCTGAAAAGGGGAATCGTGT
>JBAVRE010000229.1:0-3465 GCA_049694695.1 Steroidobacteraceae bacterium
GCACGTTGATGGTCTGCTCGGCGGGTCCGGAGTTACCGGCCGAAACCACCACCACCACGCCGGCCTGCCACAGTTTCATCACCGCCTGGTTGATCGGGTCGTTCCAGTAGTAGGACTGGGGCGGCGCACCGAAGGACAGGTTCAGCACACGGATGTTGTAGGTCGCGCGGTTGGCCAGGATCCAGTTCAGGCCGTTGAGCACCGTGGCGTAGCTGCTGCTACCGTTGACATCGAAGGCCTTGACGGACACGAGCTTGGCCATCGGCGCGATGCCCTGGGGCTCGCCGTTGATCGAGATATCCGGGCTACCGATGATGCTCGCGATGTGCGAGCCGTGGCCGTAGTCGTCCGGCGCATGCGCCACCTTGCTCGCGATCGCGTCGTACTCGGCCAGGATCTTGTTGTTGCCGTTCATGTCGTTCTTGACGTTGTTCCAGCTGTACCAGACGCCGCTGTCGAGCACGGCGACCGTGACGCCATTGCCAAAGAACCCCTGCGCGCCAAGCTTGTCGGCGCCGACTTCGACGCGGGCATACTGATCGATGATCGGGCCGCCCATGGTCTTGACCGAGGTGTCGGCGAACAGGTCGATATGCGTGTTCCTACGCAGCTGCGCAACCTGCGCCGGGTTCAGAAGTGCGGAGACGCCGTTGATGATTGGCAGCTCGTGGGTGATGTGCCCGCCGGCGCGGCGCACAGCTCTGGCGGCGGACGCACCGCCGTGTGCCTGGACGATGTAGCCCGCGCTGGCCGCGGCCGTGCTTCGGTGGGCAGGTGTTGCGGCCAGCAGCTGCGCGCAAAGCGCCAGTGTGCCGAGTGCCGTCATCACGATGTTGCGAGCCTTCATACGAGTGTCCTGTTGCCAAACCCTGTCTGGGACTGACGACAGTAGACCCCATGAGGCCGCTCCCGGGCGCTGTGCGGTCCGTCACAGAATGGGCCGGAAAGTGTCGACTGGCGCACGTAAGCGCGCTGTCAAATCGCGAGCCGCAAGGCGCGGCGCAAGCGCTCAGCCCGCGGCGCGTGCGGGCTCCGAATCAGAGGCCAGGTCCGGATCAATCGGGTATTGATCGCCGAGTCCCTGTGCGCATCCGATCTCGATCATGCAGGCACGGGTAGCCTCATTATCCACCCCGGCGGCAATCGGCAGGACTTCCAGCGCGCGCCCCAGCGCGGCGATAGCCCGACAGGAGCGCAACGCCGCAGGGCTGCGGCTGGCGGCAACCACCAGGGCACGGTCGATCTGCACGGCCCACAGCGGGCATTGTGGCAGCCGCGCCAACGACGTATAGCCACGCCCCAGTTCATCAACGACCACGCGGAGCCCGGACTCGACCATTTCGCCGAGCGCGCGCTCGGGCCGGCTCAGCGTGGCGAGTGTGCGCTCGGCAATGCGCAGCTCGAAGCGGCCGGCGGCGAGTTCTGCTGCGGGCACCAGTCGACGGCAGTCGCGCAGCAGCTGGCCGGAGGAGACATGCTGGCGGAGTGCACCAAAGGAGAACGCTACCTCCGCGCCCAGGCGAGCACGCAAGGCGGGAAGATCACGCGTCAGCCGCTCGAGCACGGCGCGGGACAAGGCCAGCGCGAGACCGGTCGCATCCGCGATCGGCAGGAACTGCGACGGTGCCACCTCGCCGCGCAGCGGATGGATCCAGCGCATGTAGGTCTGGACAGCAGCGATCCGGCCGCTAGTAAGTTCGTGACGTGCCACGTAGCGCAGGCCGATCTGCCCTTCCTCAATCGCTTTGCGCAGCTCGCGTTCGACGTCGAGACGCGCGACCGGCAGCATGCGCAGCGTATCGGAATAGAACTGAACGGTTCCGGTAGCCGCGCGTCGCGCCTCGAGCATGGCGGCGCGCGCATGATCAAGCAGCGCCGCGGGTTGCGCCGCGTCCTGACCGAGTATGGCGATGCCGGCGGAGGGCGCGATGTGGAAGCTGGCGTCGCCGACGCGCACCGGCCGCGTGATAGCCTCGCACAGCTCAGCAACGACAGCGCGAACCGGTTCGCGATCGACGCTGCCTTCGATGACAACGCCGAGCAGGCCTTCGCCCAGCTGCCCCAGGTACCAGCTTGTTCCGGCGCCTGCCTCGGCGCTGACCGGGAGCTGGCGCAACAGTTCGGTGAGGATGCGCTCGCCGATCGAGAAATCAATCAGGCGGCTGATGTCAGTCAGCCCGTCGAGAAAGATCAGGCATAGTGCCAATGGCTGCTCGCTCAGTGCGGCCAACGCGACCGATTGCTGGAAGCGTTGTACAAAGCCGCGCCGTTCGGTGGCTCCGGGCGTCGCACCCGCCCGCTGTTCCTCAGACTGTGGGGCAAGATCGGCGATGTGACGGATGACGCACAAGGCCCGGCGCGGTCCCTGCGCGCTCACGCGTGCCTGGTAAGTCGGGCCGTCGACCGAAAACTCCGCCTCGCAACTGGCGCGGCCCGCGAGCGCGCGTCGCACCAGCCGCGCGATCAGCGCCGCCACGTGTGCTTGCAATACCTCCTCGAGCTTGCGCCCCGCGAGGCTGCCGCTGCCGCGCACGAACGGCACCTGACGCCCACCAAGGTGATGCGTGATGAGCCCGTCGGCGCGCACGAAGGCGACCACGTCGGGCATGGCCTGGATCAGCGAATCGTCGCTCATGGATTTCCGGGGCGGCGCGGAACGCGCAGGGAGTCAACGGTGTCCTCCGAGTTCGACGGCCGCCGCCGCACCACCAGGAACCCACCTTTCTCCAGGCCAGCAGGATCGGCGGCCAGCGCCGCGACAAAAGTCGGCAGCTGCGCCGCCTTGTCTGTGCCGCCCCATCCGACCCAGGTGTTGCGCTCGCGCTTGGCATCGTAGAGTGCGGCGTCGGCAACCCGCAGCGACTGCTCCCAGTCGAGCAGTCGCCAGTGTCCGGGAATCAACGGCACCGGGGCGAAGCCGATCGAGCAGCTGGTGCGTGCGACCAGACCATCGCTGACGCGGAAGATCTGCTTGGCGACCGATGATCGGACCCGTTCGGCCAGCGCGCTCGCCGTCGCAAGATCGGCATTCTTGCAGAGCACGACGAACTCATCGCCGCCCCAGCGGACAATCAGATCCGCGGAACGGAACACGCGGCGCAGGATCTCGGCGACCTGCACCAGTACGGCGTCACCGCCTTCATGACCAAACTGATCATTGATGGGCTTGAGGTAATCGAGGTCGACGACCATCAGTACGCACGGCGCCGGCGGCGCTACCGTGGCGTCGGTCCCGGTGCCAAGCAGCAGCGCCATCGCGTCGCGCAGGCAGCGACGATTGCCAAGGCCGGTGAGCGAATCGGAAACACTCGCCTCGCGCAGCTGATGATTCGCCTTCTCCATATCGCTGTTTCGCTCGGCGAGTTCTGCGGTGCGCGCGCTTACTTCCGCCTTGAGCCTTTCGGCATAGGCTGCCTCGCGTTGCAAACGCCGGTGCTGCCCGAGCCAGACCAGGAACAGGAGCGC
>JBAVRE010000230.1:0-7612 GCA_049694695.1 Steroidobacteraceae bacterium
GCCCAGGGCGGCGCTACGGTCGGGCAGCAACTGTGCGGCGCGCTTGCCACTGCGAACGCTGCGCTCGAAACCCAGGAAGGTGAAGTGATCGTTTTCGATGTATTCGAGCAGCGCCTGCGCCTCGACCACCGCGGCGGCGGACTGGTGCGTGGCGTAGCGCGCCAGTTGTTCGCGCAGGGCTTTTGCCCGACGGCGCATTGCCGGCCAGTCTTCGCAGGCACGGCGCACATCCTGCATTGCGGCCAATATCCTGCCCTGTAATGCCGCGCATTCCTGTTCGCCAGCGACGCGGCTGATCTGCAGGTACTGCCACGATTCATTGACGGCCCCGCTCTTGACGGCCGTACGCCGCTCGTCAGCGTCACCAGCACCGGCGTCGCCGCCGCGCCGGTCAAAGCCCAGCAAACGCCCGCTACCATTGCGGCGTGCAGCCACGATCTGGTAGGCAATCAGCTGCACGGCATAACCGGCTTCCGCCAGCGTCATGGTCAGCGTATCGACCAGGAAGGGCATGTCGTCGGTGATCAGTTCGACGACCGAGTGCGAGTGCCCGGGTGCCACCGCCAGCAGCGGGCTGTGCACACGCACCAGGGTCTGGCGCGCGCGCCGCACCGCTGCAAACTGCAATTGTGCGCTGGCCGCGGCCCGCAGCGTGGTGGCGCCATTCTGGCGCCACTCGGCGGGCGGGACATTGGCGCGCCAGGCGCGCAGCAGATGCGCCACCAGTGCCGGAGCTGGTGCTCGCCGGCCGCGCTGGGTGCTGTTCTTCATGTGCGAATCGTAACACTACCGCACGCATCCATGCGCGCGCCGGCTCGTCCGACAGTGCGTCGGAGCTGATCTCTCGTCAGCACCGGCAACTGTCCCGAGCAGTCATCCCGGTTGCCGCAGGCCGTGGTGGCGCAGGTGCCCTGTGGCGAGGTACTCCTCGCTTTGCATCTCGACCAGGCGGCTGGCGGTGCGACGAAACTCAAAGCCCAATCGCTGCCCGGTATAGAGCGCCGCGGGCGCCGCCGCTGCCGAGACGATGAGCTTGACGCCCTGATCGTAGAACTCGTCCACCAGGGCAATGAAGCGGCGCGTGGCATCGTCCTGATGCTCGTCCAGCAGCGGAATGCCGCTCAGGAACACGGTGTGGAATTCCTGCGCCAGCGCGCTGTAGTCAGCGGCGCTGCGCGCCCCTTCGCAGAGCGTGGTGAAGCTGAAGTACGCGACGCCACCGGAACGGCGCCTGGCGCTGATCACCCGCCCACCAACCCTGATGTGCCGCTCCTGATCGCCGTGCGGCTCGGCCAGTTGTTCGTACAGGGCCGCGAGTTTCGCGGCGGTCGCCGCAGCGTCGCTGGGCAGATAGATTGCGGCCTGGCGCAGTTGTCGCAGCCGATAATCGATGCCGGCGTCGACCTGCAGCACATCCAGGTGCCGCTCCAGCAGGGCAATGGCCGGCAGAAAACGTGCGCGCTGCAGGCCGTCGCGGTACAGCTCGCCGGGCGGCAGGTTGGCGGTGATCACCAGCGTGACGCCCTGGCGCAATAGTTCTTCAAGCAGGCCGCCAAGTATCATGGCGTCGGCGATGTCATGTACCTGCAGCTCATCCACGCACCAGACGCGCGCACGCCGTGCCATGCGTCGTGCCTGTATGGCCAGGGGCGCCTGACGCCGGCGTATGTCCGCCAGGTCCTGGTGCACATCGCGCATCAGGTGATGAAAATGACTGCGCCGGCGCGCGATGTGCGGCAGGCTCTCGAAAAACATGTCCATCAACCAGGTCTTGCCGCGGCCAACGCCGCCCCACAGATAGACGCCACGCGGGCCCGCGCTGTTGCGGCGCGGCCAGAGGCGCTGGCGGATGCGGCCGATGAGTCCGGCGCTGGTCTGGGAATCAATCAGCTGCCGGCGCAGCTGTTCAAGCCGGGTGACCGCCGCGCGCTGCGCCGCGTCGGCCTGCCAGTTGCGGTCGGCAATTTCAGCGGCGTAGCGCGCCGGCAATTCGCACTCGCGCGCCGCGTGCATCAGAGCTGCTGATAGTTCGGGCCCGCGCCACCCTCGGGGGTGGTCCAGGTGATCAGCCGGTAAGGATCCTTGATATCGCAGGCCTTGCAATGCACGCAATTGGCGGCATTGATCTGCAGCCGGCGCACGCTATCAGCGCCACTGATCATTTCGTATACGCCCGCCGGACAAAAACGGGTACAGGGATTGTCGTATTCACGCGCGCATTTGTCGGAGCAGATTGAAGTATCGGCGACGTGCAGATGCACCGGTTGGTGCTCATCATGTGACGTAGACGCCAGGAATACCGCCGCGGTGCGATCGCGCGGCGCCAGCGTGCGCGGCGGCGGCGGCGGCAGGGCGACACTCTCTTCGAGCCGCCGCAGTGTCAGATCGTTGGCGACGTGTTGCAGGGTCCAGGGGGTGTGGCCGCCCAGCACGGTTTCCAGCAGGCCGTTGGCCAGTCCGAACCACAAACCGCGTTTGAACCCGGGTTTGATATTGCGCACGGCGTGCAAAGTCCGCCCGCCGGGCGAGGCGCGCCACAGGGCATCAAAGCCGGCGCCTGTAGGGTGTGTGCTCAAATGTTCGCCGGCCAGTGCGCCGCTGCGCATCGCCTGGTGGATGCCTTTGATCCGCGCCACATCGAGCGTGCCGGCGGCATCGCCGATCAGCAGGGCGCCGGGCATTTCCATGCGCGGCAATGCCTGGGCGCCACCGGCTGCAATCGTGCGTGCGCCATAGGCGAGGGGCTCACCGCCCTCGAGCAGCGAGCGAATCGAGGGGTGGTGCTTGAATTGCTGGAAGGCCTCGAAGGGCTGAAAACGCGGGTCGCGATAATCGAGTCCGACGATCAGTCCCAGATAAACGCGATCCTGTTCCAGGTGGTAGATGAAGCTACCGCCGTAAGTATCGTTGCGCATGGGCCAACCGACCGTGTGCTGCACCAGGCCTGGCCGCCCGCGCCCGGCAGGTAACTGCCACAGTTCCTTGAAGCCCAGGCCGAAAGTGGGCGCCGAGCGACCGGCGTCCAGCTTGAAACGCGCGATGAGCTGCTTGCTCAGACTTCCGCGGCAGCCTTCGGCCAATACGGTGAGCGGCGCATGGATCTCGGCGCCGGGCGCGAAATTGGGACCCTCGCTGCCGTCGCGCTGCCGGCCCATATCTCCCAGCCGCACCCCGGCAACGGCGCCAGCCTCGGTGTACAGCAATTCGCTGGCGGCGAAACCGGTAAAGATATCGACACCCGCTGCTTCCGCATGCGCGCCAAGCCAGGGCATCAGCTGCGCCAGCGAGACGATGAAATTGCCGTGATTGCGCTGCTGCGGCGGCGTCGGCAAACGCAGGCTCGAGCGCGTCGTCAGCAGCCGGAATTCATCGCGCTGTACCGGGATACAGATCGGCGGAGGCGCTGTGCGCCACCCGGGTAGCAGCGCGTCGAGCGCCACCGGATCGAGCACCGCGCCGGAGAGTGAGTGCGCGCCCAGGCTGGCCGCCTTCTCGATCACGCAAACGCTGCGCTGCGGGTCGAGTTGGCGCAGCCGCAGGGCGCAGGCAAGTCCGGCAGGTCCGGCGCCGACAATCGCCACGTCGTAATTCATGATATCGCGCGCGCTCATGGATCCTCCTTTTCCCCCAGGGCCTCAAGAATGGCCGCTCGGGCGGCATCGCGCAATGCGGCCGCGCCGTCGGCATGTGTCGGTGGTGGCCAGAGCGTCGCCAGCACCTGCACCTCGATGCGGCCAGGTCGCAGCAGCAGCCCGCCAGGCCTGAAGCAATGGCGTGTACCGCGGATGACCAGCGGCACGATGGGCGCGCCGGCCCGCTCCGCGGCGGCGAAGGCGCCGGTGTGAAAGCGCAGCAGGCCGGGCTCGGGCCTGAAGGTGCCTTCCGGGAAGAAAGCCAGCGAACTGCCGCCGGCAGCGTCGCGCATCAGGCGCAGCGCATCCCGGGCACTGCCGGCGCGATTGCCACGTTCGACAAAGTAGGCGCCGATACGTGCCAGCAGCAGCCCGGCCAGGGGTACGCGGCTCATTTCCCGTTTGATGACGAAGCCAAAGCGCGGCGGCAGGGTCGCCGCAAGCACCACGCCATCCAGGTAGCTGCAATGGTTGGCCACGACGATGCAGTGTTCGGGCAGCGGCCCGCGCCAGTGCACACGCACCGGCATGCCCATGAGTGTCAGCGCGCAGCGCCCGGTCGCCCGCGTCAACCGCCGCCTGCCCGCCAGTGTGGGTACCAGAAGCAGCCCCAGCAGCGCCAGCAGCGCCAGCGCCAGGAACAGCCCGGCCGCCGCCAGCGTGTACAGCAGCACGAGTGGCAGCAGCCAGACACTGGCGGTGACGGGGCTCCGGGCGCCGCCAGGCTTGGTTTCTTGGGGTGTCAATGGCAATGGTTATGTGACCTGGTTCTCCCTATGTTAACTGTTGCTGCGGTTGTGAGTCCCGTCACAGCGTTCTGGGGCCTCAGGTTCGCATACTGGCCGCCAAGGATAGTCCCACAGCCGCGCAGGGCAGACCGCATTGAGCAGACACGCGACAGTCACCGCAGAGCCAGCCGTTGCCGAGGTGATCGACCCGGTCATCGGCCGCTTTCTGGACGCCGTATGGATGGAGCGTGGGCTGTCATCGAATACGCTTTCTGCCTATCGCGCTGACCTGGTGGCATTGTCGCGCTGGCTGGCGCAGCGCAACCTGGTGCTGGTGCGCACCGGTCGCGCCGAGCTGCTGGCCTTCATCGCGGCGCGTGCCGCTGGCGGCTCCCGGCCGCGCTCCACGGCGCGCCAGCTGTCATCGTTCCGGCGTTTTTTCCGCTATCTGGTGCGCGAAAACACCGTGCGTGAGGATCCGACCGCGCAGATTGCCATGCCGCGCATCGGCCGCTCGCTACCCAAATCGCTGACCGAAGCCGAAGTGGAAGCACTGCTGCTGGCGCCGCTGGTGAGCGATCCGCTCGGCAATCGCGATCGCACCATGCTCGAAGTGCTCTACGCCACGGGCCTCAGGGTTTCAGAATTGGTGAGCCTGCGCGTCGATCAGGTGAACATGACGCAGGGTGTGCTGCGGGTGCTGGGCAAGGGCAATCGCGAGCGGCTCATTCCGCTGGGCGAAGAGGCGGTGCGTTGGCTGAGCGCCTTCCTGACCGGCGCGCGCGCCGAAATCCTGCTCGATCGCAGCACCGATTACCTGTTCCCCACCCGCCGCGGCTACCGCATGACGCGCCAGGCTTTCTGGCACATCATCAAGCGCTATGCGCGCAAAGCCAGTGTCGACAACGCGCTCTCACCGCATACGCTGCGTCACGCCTTTGCCACCCATCTGCTCAATCACGGTGCCGACCTGCGCGTGGTGCAGATGCTGCTCGGTCACAGTGACCTCTCGACCACGCAGATCTACACCCACGTGGCCCGCGAGCGCATGAAAGAACTGCATTCGCAGCACCACCCGCGCGGCTGACACGGCCCGGCAGCGCCATCGGCGCTCTGTTAGACTCGGGGCTATGAACATGAAGCGGATGATCTTCCCGGTTGCCATGGCCGGACTCGTGATCGCGATGCTGGCGGTGGCGGCCGAAACCATGGCCCCGAGTCCGGCACCGGCAGTGGCCGTGGCCGCGCCGCAGTCGGGGGCGCTACCGGTTACCCAGGCTGAACTGGCCGCGGTCGCCGCACGCGTGCCGGGAGCCAAGCCCGGCGATATACGCGCCACGCCGATTGCCGGCATCTACGAATTCCGGCAGGGCGCCGACATCGTCTATGTCACGGCCGATGGTCGCTTCGGCATCAGCGGCGACATTTACCGTGTCGCCGACAAGCACAACCTCACTGAGAGCCGGCGCCGCGAACTGCGGCTGGCGCTGATCAACGCGGTGCCCGAAACATCAATGGTGGTGTTTTCACCCAGCGCGCCCAAATACACCGTCACGGTATTTACCGATGTCGATTGCGGTTACTGCCGCGAGCTTCACAAACACATCGACGAGTACAACCGCCTGGGCGTCAAGGTGCGCTACCTGTTCTTCCCGCGCAGCGGCCCGGATACCGAGTCCTGGACCAAAGCCGAGCAGGTGTGGTGCTCGGCTGACCGACGCAGCGCGCTGACCCACGCGAAGCAGGGCGAAGCGCTCAAGGGGAGCGCCGCCTGCGCCAATCCCGTGGCGCAGCAATATGCCCTCGGCCGTGCCATCGGCCTGAACGGGACGCCGGGCATCGTCACCGAGAATGGCGACCTGCTGCCAGGCTATGCGCCACCGGATGTCCTGCTGCTGGAGCTTCAGCAGGAAGAGCTGCCGCCCGGCAAAGGCTGAGGCGAGGCCGCCCCCAGGTTCAACGCCTGGCCAGATTCCGGGTTCCTAACGCTCGAGTAGCTTGAGCTTGCCGGGCTTGCCTTCCCATTCCTTGGCATCGGCCGGGGGCGTGCCCATCTCGGAGATCACCGGCCAGAGCTTGGCCAGTTCGGCATTGAGCGCCGTGAACTGCTCCTGGCCTGCCGGCAGCTCTTCTTCCGAGAAAATGGCCTCGACCGGGCATTCCGGCTCGCACAGCGTGCAGTCAATGCATTCATCCGGATCGATCACCAGAAAATTGGGTCCGGCATGGAAGCAGTCGACCGGGCAGACCTCGACGCAATCCATGTATTTGCACTTGATGCAGTTTTCGGTGACGACAAAAGTCATTGAATCTCCGCTCGCTGTTTTGCCGGCGCGGGCCGTCGGCGCGCGCGTATTCTGCCAAAGGCGGCCGGTAGTGCAAGCGCCTTGCGCCGCCTAGTACGGGGATCGCTCCGCCAGGTCGTGAAAATGCAGCCCGGCCGTCCCCTGGCGGCGATCTTCCAGGTAGCGCCGCAGCGCGAAGTGCATGCTGGAGAAAGCGATCTGGTCCCAGGGGATATCGGCCTCATCGTAGAGCCTGGTTTCCAGGCTCTCGATTCCGGCAGCATGCTGCGCGGAGCGCATGGTAGCGCGAAACATCACGTGCACCTGGGCGGCGTACAGTACGTTGACCACGCTCAGCATTGTGCCCACGGTGACCTCGGCGAGCGCCTCCTCGGCAGTCTCGCGCGCCGCCGCCGCCAGCAGCGATTCGCCGATTTCCAGATAGCCGGCCGGGGCCGTCCAATAGCCGCGGCGCGGCTCAATGGCGCGCCGGCACAGCAGGATGCGGCCCTGCCATTCCGGCACGCAGCCGACCACCACGCGCGGATTCTGGTAGTGCACCAGCGCGCAAACCCCGCACACCGCGCGCGGCAGGTGATCGCCTGCGGGCACGCGCCGTTCCACCGGGGCGCCACAATTTGGACAAAACTTCATAGCGGGTGTGGCCTGGATGCAGTTGGTTCGGGTATCTTAGCGCCGCCGCGCTGCGGCCTCGTGGCGGAACTGGTAGACGCAGTCGACTCAAAATCGACCGGGCTTGCCCATCTCGGTTCGACTCCGAGCGAGGCCACCAATCGGCGGCAGCATATCCTTGAAGGGGCGGTAGTCCAAAATGTTTCGCGCCTGGTTCGGCTTGGTGACCTGACGGGCAATGCGACGCAGCGACTTTGAATTTGCACTGCCGGACGAGCTGATCGCGCAGTCGCCGCTCCCGCAGCGCTCCGCCAGCCGCCTGCTGGAGCTGGCT
>JBAVRE010000231.1:0-5086 GCA_049694695.1 Steroidobacteraceae bacterium
GTTCGTGGCCAACGATGTCAGCGCGCTGTATCGCGCCCAGGATGCGCTCGAGCGGCTCAATTCCAGCCTGGAAGTGCGGGTGCGGGCCCGCACCGAGGCGCTGGCCGATGTCAATCGCGACCTGCGCAATGAAATCGTGCGCCGCGAGGGCGCCGAAGTGGCGCTGCGCGGCTCGCGCAATGAACTGGTGGCGCTCTCTGAGCAGCTGATTCGCGCGCAGGAGGGCGAGCGCAAGCGCATTGCCATCGAGCTGCACGACTCCGTGGGCCAATCGCTCAGTGCGGTGAAATACACGCTCGAGCGTGGCCTCGAAATGCTGCGCCAGCCGCGCCTCGGAAGTCCGGCCAAGGTGTTTGAACTGGCGGTGCGGCGCATCCAGGAGGCGGCCGAGAACATCCGCGCCATCTCCACGGATCTGCGCCCAAAGATTCTGGACGATCTGGGCGCGGCTTCGGCGGTGCAATGGTTTTGCCGCGATTTCGCCGAGACCTATCCCGGGCTCACCATCAACACCGAGCTGGCGGTGGGTGACGGCGAGGTGCCGGGCCGCCTGACTACCGTGGTGTATCGCTGCGTGCAGGAGCTGCTTAACAACGTCGTCAAGCACGCCAGGGCGCGCGCCGTGTGGGTGCTGCTGACCCGCGAGAACGATGTGCTCACGCTGCAGGTGCGCGACAACGGCCTGGGACTCGACAAGGCGACCACCGAGTCGCGTCGTCATGGCTCGGGCCTGCGCAACCTGCGCGAGCGCGCGCAGATGACCGGCGGCCAGTTTTCCTGCGTGCCGGCACCCGGCGCCGGCACGCTGGCGCAGCTCACCTGGAAGCTGGGCGATGCCGAGCGCCTGGCCGTGACCGACGGGTCCTAAGCCTCGGGTGTTTCCAGATAGGTCAGCGTGTGATCGCCGATCACAATCTGATCGTGCGGCGCGAGCTTGTGCAATTGACGTCGCCGCCCATTCACGACGATGCCGTTGGTGCTGCCCAGGTCCTCGACGAAGGATTGCTCGGCGGTGGTAATGATCTGGCAGTGATGCCGGCTGACGAACTGATTGTCGAGCTGCAGCCCGCAATCTGCGCCGCGGCCGATGGTGATGCGTCCGGGCGTGAGCCGCAGGCGCTGCACGGCAATACCGCGATGCTGCACCTCCAGTTCGGCGCGCACGGATTCGCGCCTGGGACCCGGCGTCGCGCTTGCGGCTGCCGCCGGCGCGCGTGCGGAAAATTCCACCCATTTGAGTTCATGCGCAGCATCACGAATTTCGGTGATTCCCACGCGCGGGCTGTTATGCGTTTCGGCGAGCGTCATGGCGGCATCGCACATTTCATTGATGAGCTGCGGCGTGCCGCCGGTGTAGCGCTGGATTTCCGCAAAGGTGTCGGTGTCGAACAGGTTGCGCGCGCCGCCGCCGGCCACGGTGAGTCGCCGCCGCACGTAGCCTTCCGTGCCGGCGCTATCCAGGCGCGGCAGCTGCAGGGTGCTCACCGGCGGCAGGGTAGCGCCGGCGGCTCCCGACTCACCGGCGAGCGCGGCCAGCTGCGTCGCCAGTTCCGGTGCGCCAGCCAGAATCACCAACGGCGCCGGTTGCCGGGTACAGAGCCTCAGCAACTCCTTTAATGTGGCACTCGCCAGGCGATGCGCTTCATCGACCAGAATCAGGACTGCCCGGCCGTTACCGACTTCCTCGGCGATGAAGTGCCTGATCGCCGTTTGGGGGTTGGCGGCCGGATCGCGGGCGGTCGGCAGCCCGAACTGCTCGCCCAGGGCATCGAGCAGTTCGCTCGAGGTCAGGTTGGGCTGTTGGATGCGGGCGACGCTCATCGAGCCCTGGCGCTGCTGGGCAATGGCGTGCAGCAGCGTCGTCTTGCCGACCCCCGCCTCGCCAATCAGGGCCATGGCGCCCCGGCCGGTGGCCACCGCGGCGCGCAAGGCTTCAAATACCGGCGTGGTAGCCCCGTTCAGGTACAGGAATTCAGGGTCCGGCCGCAGGCGGAAGGGCAAACGCTTGAGTTTGAACCAGTCGGTGTACATGATCGATATAGGGCCTTCCCGGCATCTTACCGGGCGCCGGCCCGCACGGGTGAACTGTGAACCAGTTCGCACCAGGGCACCCGCCTACCCAGTTTGCCTACCTTACGGGGTGGGGTAGGTCTCGTAGAGTGCCAGTGTGAACAGGCTCGCGCTCACCACCGGGATCATTGTCGCTTTCGGGTCTGCCTCCATGGCGGCCAGGGCCGACATCTATGCCTTCACCGATGCCACCGGCACCACCCATTTCAGCAATGTGCCGGACGATTCCCGGTATACGCTGGTCGCCCGTACGCCCCGCTCAGAGGCCGTGGTTCCCAGCGCCGACGCCAGGCGCGCGGCGCTGTGGCTGGCGCGTTCGGTCGATTATGACGCGGCCATCCAGCGCGCCGCCAAGGACGCCAGCATTCATGCCGAGCTGGTGCGCGCGGTCATTGTGGTTGAATCGGGCTTCAATCCGCGCGCAATTTCGCGGCGCGGCGCCATTGGCCTGATGCAATTGCTGCCCGGTACCGCGCGCCAATACGGGGCCTTCAATGCCTTTGATCCGGAGCAGAATATCAGCGCCGGGGCCAGATACCTGGCGGCCCTGCTGACCCGCTTTGGTGACAAGAACCTGGAGCTGGTGCTGGCGGCCTACAATGCGGGCGAGAATGCGGTCGAACGCTACGGCCGGCGGGTGCCCCCTTACCGTGAAACACGGGCCTACGTGCCCAACGTCATGAAGGTTTATCACGCCCTGCGCGCCCAGGCCGAATTGGCCGAGCAGAGCTGATACCATGATGAATATGGTGCCGCAAGTCGTTGAAACTCAAGCCCGTAGTCGGCTGCGCTGCCGGGTGCTCGCGCGTCGCGTCGCGTTGATGCGTGGCTTCACCCTGCTTGAGCTGCTGGTGGTCATGGTCATCATCGGCCTGCTGGCTGGCTTCGTGGCGCCGCGCTATTTCGCGCAAGTCGGCAAGTCGCAGGTCAAGGCCGCCCGCGCGCAGATCGATGCGCTCGATAAGGCGCTCGAACAATACCGCATCGACGTTGGCCATCTGCCTACCAGCGAGCAGGGACTGGCGGCATTGCAGACTCAACCTCCGGGTGAGCAGAACTGGGCCGGACCCTATCTGAAGAAAGAGGTGCCCAACGACCCCTGGGGCAACCCGTACACCTACGGTGCACCCGGCACGCACAACAACGACTACGACCTGATGTCCTTCGGCAAGGACGGTCGTCAGGGCGGCACCGGCGAAAACGCCGACCTGGGGAACTGGTAGCCATGCGCTTTCGCATCAAAGCCATGAGCGGCGGGGCGGACGTGCTCTCCTACGTGCTCGACGCGGCCGATGAAGCCGACGCACGCCGGCAGGTGACCAGCGCCGGGCTGGCATTTATTTCCATTGCGCGCGAGCGCACTTTGAATTTCGGCAAGCGCGGTACGCGCATGCCGTTGGTGACCTTCAGCCAGGAAATGGTCGCGCTGCTCGATGCCGGCCTGTCACTGGTGGAATCGATAGAGACGCTGGGGGAAAAAGAAGCGAGCCCGATGATTCGGCGCACGCTCGATCAGGTGCTGGTGCGCTTGCGCGAAGGCCAGACCTTTGGTGCGGCGCTGGCCGAACATCCGCAGAGTTTTCCGGCCCTGTACGTGGCCACGGTGCGCGCCAGCGAGCGCACCGGTGCGCTGCGCGAAGCGCTCACGCGTTACGTGGCCTATCAGCAGCAGATCGACGTGCTGCGCAAGAGCCTGGTCAACGCATCCATTTATCCGGCCGTGCTGTGCGGCGCGGGCCTGCTGGTGGTGGCGTTCCTGATGGGCTATGTGGTGCCGCGTTTCAGTTCCATTTACGAAGACATGGGCAGCAATCTGCCGCTCGCCTCGCGCCTGCTGATGCGTTGGGGACAGTTTCTCGAGGCACATGGGTATCTCGTGGCCTTTGGCACGCTGGGCATGATCATCGGCCTGGTGTACACCTTTACGCGGCCGAGCGTGCGCTCTGCCATCGGCGCGCGCATTGCGCGCATACCGGCGCTGGGCAGCCGCCTGCACGTCTATCAGCTGGCGCGACTCTATCGCACCGTGGGCATGCTGCAGCGGGGCGGCACGCCGATGGTGACTGCCATGCGCATGTCGGCCGGCCTGCTGGGCGCGAATCTGCGCAGCAACTTCGCCAATGCCACGCAGGCGGTGCGTGAAGGCCGCTCGATCGCCGATGCCATGGAGCAGTACGGGCTCACTACTCCAGTGGCCACGCGCATGCTGCGGGTCGGTGAGCGCAGCGGCAACATGGGCGACATGATGGAGCGCATCGCAGCGTTCTACGATGAAGAACTGTCACGCTGGGTCGCACTGGTCACGCGGCTCATAGAACCTGCGCTCATGAGCCTGATCGGTGTGGTCATCGGTGTCATCGTGGTGCTGATGTACTTCCCGATCTTTGAGCTGGCCGGGAGCATCAAATGAGCGCGGCCCTGGACAGCTCCGGCATGTTTGGCCTCGATGAGGCCATGCTGACGGCGGCGGTCACCGAGGCGCAGGAAGGTGGCGGCTCAACCCTCGATTTTCTGGAGAAGCGCTCGGGACTCGGGCCCGTGGAGCTGACCGCCGCATTGGCGCGCGCGCTCGATTATCGCGCCCTGGGGCGCTCGGACCTGGCCAGGCTCGAACCGGCTTTTGATCTGTTGGCACATGCTGATGCCACGCGCCGCAATTGCCTGGTGGCGCGCAGCGGCAAGTCGCTGCTGGCCATCGTCGCCGACCCTTTCGATGCCGCGCTGCGCTCCTGGCTGGAAGTGCGCGTGCCGCAGGCGCTCGAATGGGTGCTGGCGCCACGCGCCGAAATCGCCGCTTACCTCTCGCGTAATGAGCAATCGCTGCGCGCCCTCGATTCCGCGGTAGCGGGCAACACCAGCGTGGCCGCCGCGGCTGGCGGGGTCGACAATCTTTCGCTCGCCTCCATCAGCCTCGATTCAAGCCCGATCGTCAAGCTGGTACACTCGACGCTCTACGATGCCCTGCGTGCCGGGGCCAGCGACGTGCATCTGGAGACCGTGCCCAACGGCCTGGTGG
>JBAVRE010000232.1:0-13098 GCA_049694695.1 Steroidobacteraceae bacterium
TGGGTGGCGGCGCGGCCTCGCGGAAGCGGCGGATCCAACGCGTGCAATCAGGGTCGTGCCCCATCATCACATCGGCGCCCATGCAGGCGCGGACGATATCGCCGTGCAGTGGATTGGTGATGGCCGAGGTGAGGCCGCTGGCGATGGCCATGGTAAGGAAGGCGCTGTTGATGCCATCGCGCCCGGGCAGGCCGAAGCTGACGTTGGAGGCGCCGCAGGTGGTGTTGACCTTGAGTTCGTGCTTCAGGCGATACACCAGGCGCATCACCTGTACGCCGGCGCCGTTGATCGCACCGATCGGCATGACCAGCGGGTCGACAATGATGTCTGATACCGGTATGCCGTAGTCCTGGGCGCGGTTCACGATCTTCTTCGCCACTTCGAAGCGCACGTCCGGATCTTCGGAGATGCCGGTTTCATCGTTGGAGATGGCCACGACCGCTGCGCCATACTTCTTGACCAGTGGCAGCACGGATTCGAGCCGCTCCTCTTCGCCGGTCACGGAATTGACCAGCGCCTTGCCCTGGTACACCGCCAGCCCGGCAGCGAGTGCCGCGACGATGGAGGAATCGATGGACAGCGGCACATCGGTGATGGTCTGCACCAGCTGTATGGCCTGGGCCAGGATTGCCGGCTCATCGGCCAGCGGAATGCCGGCGTTGACATCGAGCATGTGCGCTCCGGCCCCGACCTGCGCGAGCGCGTCGGAGGCCACGCGGCTGAAGTCACCGGCCGCCATTTCGGCAGCCAGGATCTTGCGCCCGGTCGGATTGATGCGCTCACCGATGATGACGAAGGGTCGATTGAAACCGATGACCACCTCGCGCGTCGCCGAACTGATGATGGTGTCCGTCATGTTGAATTCCCGTCCGTAACATGCTGTTGACTGCTTTCCGGACGCCACGGTTGGCGGCCTGCGAGAGCTCCTGATCGCTCAATGATCTCGACCACCGACTCTTCCTGGCGGTAGGCCATGACATGCGCGCCGCTGACGCCCTTGATGGTGCGCAGCTCCTGGATGAGATCGACGCACAGATTACGCCCTTCGCGCGCCTGGTCGGTCGCGCCCGCGAGCCGCGCAATGACGGCATCGGGCACGAACATGCCCGGAACGTTGGCGCGCATCCACTCGCCCGCCTTGGCCGAGCGTATCGGGCCGACGCCAACCACGATGAACACCTGTTCGAGCAGGCCCAGATCTTCAATGACGCGCAGGAAGGCGCGCAGCGCCACCAGGTCAAAGACATACTGGGTCTGGATGAATTGCGCGCCGGCCGCGACTTTCTTTGCGAGCCGCAGCGCCCGGTGCGCAGTCGGCGGCGCCAGTGGATTTTCCGCCGCACCGAAAAGCACGCGCGGCGCGGCGCTGAGCTTGCGCCCGCTCTCGAAGCGCTGCTGGTCACGCAACAACCGCCCGATGTTCAGCAGCGAGAGCGAGTCGAGATCGAAGACCGGCTTGGCCTGCGGGTGATCGCCCGCCTGCACGCCATCGCCCGTCAGGCACAGCATGTTGCACACGCCCATCGCGGCCCCGCCCAGTATGTCGCCCTGGATCGCGATGCGATTGCGATCTCGGCAGGAGATCTGCATCACCGGCGCGTGACCGATGCGGGTGAGCAGTGCGCACACGGCCAGGCTCGACATGTGGCAGTTAGCGCCGCTCCCGTCGGTTGCATTGATGGCATCGACATAGCCTTCAAACACCCGCGCCCGCCGGTACACCTCTTCCGGATCGGCCGAGTCGGGCGGCGCCAGCTCGGCGGTGATCGCAAAGGCGCCGGCGCGCAGTACCCGTTCGAAGCGACCCGGCGAGGTGTGGCCTGGCCGTATCGGCAGTGGGTAACCCGGCACCGGCTCATCGTCGAACTTCACGGCTTGCGCGCCTGCTGCTCACGCACCTGCCGCAGCCAGGCCGATGTGCCCTCGAGCCGACGATCGACCGGCAGCTGCACCACGCTGATGGCCGCCAGCCCCCCGGGGATGCGTTCCGCGCCCGCAAAGGCTTCCACCCATACACAGCGCATCTCCGGCTTCACTTCGCAGTGGCCATTGGCACGCACGCCACCGCAGGGGCCGTTGCGCAACTGCTTGGGGCAGTTCATCGGGCAGGACAGACCCGTTGAACTCAGCACGCAGCGACCGCACATCTTGCAATCGAACAGCAGTCCCTTGACGCCACGCTCCAGGGCCGCGACCGGCCGCTCGAGGCGCTGATGGCCGATGGCCCGCCACAATGGCGCCAGGCGCAACAGCATGCTTTCAAATCCGCGGTAGAAGCGTGACAACCCGCTGGCGTGGCGCACTGACCAGAGGCGAACGGCGTACATCAGGACTGACCCGAACTGCTCTCGGCAGCGACATCATTACCCTTGGCACGGATCATGCGCTCGAGATCGGCATCGGTGTAGCGCGCTTCCAGCGCTGCAGCAGCGTTGGCCGCTTCCACGGCGAGATCCTCGCCACAGGCGCTGGGCGCACTGCGGCGCCAGTCGGCCATGTAGGCGTCCGAACTGCCCTTGCCAGCGCGCATCGCGGCGCGATCGATGGCTTCCTGGAAGCGCATGGTCAGCTGCACCTTGGCCGTCTCACGGCCGCGCTTGACGATGACCTGCGAGGGGATATCACGCCATGAAATGATGATCAGCGAGGCCATGTCGCCTGCTCCTTGCGGCGCGCAATCGCTGCCACGGGTACGGCAGCGAAGTCGCCCAGCCCGCTCGCCAGTTCGCCGAAGCCCGTGAATCGTTCCGCGTATTCGAGACCAAGTCGCGCGGCGGCGGCCCGCGCCGCCTGGCTCAGTGCCGCCTCGGGGGACTGCACCAGATAGAGCAAGCGCCGGTAATTGCGGAAATATTCGTCTCTGAGTTCCGGGTGGCGATCGATGCCAAGGCCCTCGATCACCAGGCGATCGAAATGGCGTACCAGGAAATCAGTGAGATAAAAAGTGCCTGGCTGCTCATCGCTCAGGCCGGCAAAGGCCGCGGCGCCAGCGAAGAATTCGTAGCAGTGCGCGCCGGGCAGCCGCGCCACGCCTTCGGCCTCGAGCACCGCATCGAGCCGGCCGCCGGTACCGCAATCGGCGTAGGCCACGAAGATGCGCTCGTAACGCTCGCGCGCCGAACGAATGGCGGCCTGCACTGCGGCCGGAATCTGCTCCGGTCGGTTGTGCAACTCTGGCGGCAGGCATTCGACCGCCATCGCCGACCAGCCGTTCAGGCGCTTGAGCGCGACGATCTCCCGCGCCAGGGCGCCGCAAGCGATGACCACCAGCGCTTCGGCCGCCTGCGCCATGCGTCAGCGTGCGGCGCGGCGCGCCGCGATCAGCGTCTTGGCAGTCTCCACCGCAATCGCCGCGTCACGGCAGTAGGCATCGGCGCCAATCGCCTTGGCGAATTCATCATTCAGCGGCGCACCGCCGACCATGACGATGTACTTGTCGCGCAGTCCCTTCTGCTTGAGCGTATCGATGACCACCTTCATATAGGGCATCGTCGTGGTCAGCAGCGCGGACATGCCGAGGATGTCGGGCTGGTGCTCTTCGAGCGCCGCCAGGTATTTTTCCACCGGATTGTTGATGCCGAGGTTGATCACCTCGAAACCTGCGCCTTCCAGCATCATCGACACCAGGTTCTTGCCGATATCATGAATGTCACCCTTCACGGTGCCGATCACTACTTTGCCAATGGGTTCAGCACCGGTCTCGGCGAGCAGCGGCCGCAGGATCTCCATGCCCGCCTTCATGGCATTGGCGGCCAGCAGCACTTCGGGCACGAACAGGATACCGTCGCGAAAATCGATGCCGACTATGCGCATGCCCTCGACCAGGGCATCGTTCAGCACTTTGTCGGGCCCCCAGCCGCGCGCCAGGAAGATATTGGTCGCCGCGATGATTTCATCGCGCAGGCCGTTGTACAGATCGTCGTGCACCTGCTCGATCAGTTCCTGATCGCCCAGCGTGTTCAGATCAAAACTGTCCATCGTATCCTCGCCCATCGGGAAACTCCCTGGTGTAGACCTGTCGCACGCCCGAGCCGCCGAGGCGGAGCATACTGCGCCGCATTCCGGATGTTAGGGCCGCGTGCTCCCAGGCGGTGGTGTCTTAGCGACCTAAGCTTATCACCATGCGACATGCCCGGGCGATCCGGCAACGCCCCCGGTTGGGGCGCTACCAGCCAATCCGGGGTGCGGACGCCAGCGTCGCATTTTGACAATCACCCCCCGGCTGGCGTCAGGCCCGCATGATCAGCTCGGCCGCTTTCTCCGCCACCATGATGACCGGGGCATTGGTGTTGCCCGAGGTAACGGCGGGGAATACCGAGGCATCGACCACGCGCAGCGCCTCGATACCGTGCGCCTGCAGGCGATGATTGACTACCGCCGTACCGGGATCGGGGCCCATGGCGCAGGTGCCACAGGCATGGTAGACCGATCCGGCGCGCTGGCGGAAATCCTCCAGCAGCTCCTCGCGCGACTGCAGCCGGCCGCCCGGCTGCAGCTCCGACTCGACCACGGCAGCCAGCGGCTGCGCCGCCGCAATGCGCCGCAGCAGCTGCGCGCCTTCGAACACGTCGGCGAGATCCTCGGCACTGGAAAGCGAATTGGGGCGGATGGCCGGCGCCTTGAGTGGGTCGGACGACACGATGTCGATCGAACCGCGGCTGGTGGGACGACAGGTGTTGAACGACATCAGCAAGCCCGGGAAGGGATCCGGCTGCATGATCTTGCGCGTCAGGCCCTTCGTGGTCGTGTAGCTGAGCGGATTGAAATAGATATGCATATTGGGCCGATCGATCCCGGGCCGGCTGCGTACAAAAGCGCCGGCCTGATTGACGCTCATCCCCAATACGCCGCGCCGCCCGAATGCGTAGGTGAGTGCGGCGCGGATCTTGCCGCTGAGTGGGTAGAGCTCATTGTTGAGCGTGGGTACGCGCGAACGATAGATGTACGAGACCGCCAGATGATCCTGCAGGCCCTGGCCCACAGCCGGCGCGTGCCACAGTACCGGAATGCCAAGTCCACGCAGCAACGATTCGTCGCCGATGCCGGAGAGCTGCAGCAGCTGCGGCGAATTGACCGCGCCGGCGCAAACGATCACTTCGCGGCGCGCCCGTGCCGTGTGCCGTTGACCGCCGCGCAGGTACTCGATGCCACTGGCGCGCCGGCCGGTGAAAGTGAGGCGCGTCGCGTGCGCGCGGGTGAGCACCTGGAGGTTGGCCCGGCGCAGCGCCGGGCGCAGAAAAGCACTCGCGCTCGACTCACGCCGGCCAGCGCGGATCGTCATCTGCCAGGTGCCCGCACCTTCCATGACTGCGCCGTTGAAATCGTCTGTTGGCGGGATGTCGATTGCGCCGCAACTGGCGATGAATCGATGACACAGCGGGTGTACGGCAGTGGAATACTCGCTGATGTGCATGGGGCCGCCAGCGCCGTGGTACTCGGATGCGCCCCAGACGTGATCTTCCGATTTCATGAAATATGACAGCACATCGGCGTAGCCCCAGCCCGGATTGCCGGCCGCCGCCCAATCGTCGAAATCGCCGCGATGACCGCGCACGTACACCATCGCATTGATGGAACTCGAACCACCCAGCACCTTGCCGCGCGGCCAGTAGGCCTGACGATTGGCCAGCCCTGGATCGGGCTGCGCGCTGTACTTCCAGTTGAAGTGCGGATCAGTGAAGGTCTTGCCGTAGCCGAGTGGCACGCTGATCCAGGGGCTGCGATCAGACCCGCCCGCCTCGAGCAGCAGCACGCTGCAGCGGCCGTCAGCCGTCAGCCGGTTGGCCAGCACACAGCCCGCCGAACCGGCCCCTGCTATGATGTAGTCAAATTCAGACATGGGTACGACCGCCTTGCGCAATAAGATCGACCTGCGAAAACTACCACCTCTGAATGCGCTCAGGGGCTTCGAGGCGGCGACGCGCCGGCAAAGTGTCCGGGAGGCCGCTGATGAATTGTGCCTGACCCACCCGGCGGTCAGCTATCAGATCCAGGTGCTCGAACAGGACCTGGGCGTCGAACTGTTTTCGCGTGCCGGCCGCTCGCTGGCGCCGACCGCCGAGGGTCGGCTGCTCTACAAGTACGTGCGCGAGGCGCTCGAGATGCTCATTGACGGCGCCGAGAGCGTGCGCCGCGCGCGCGCCGATGCCCCGCTGCGTGTTCAGACCTACGTTACCGCATCGATCCGCTGGCTGGCACGCAAGCTGCCCGACTTCGTCGCCGCTCATCCGGACATCAACATCCTGCTGACGACCTGCGCCTATGACTGGGCGTTCGACGACACCATCGCCGATGTCGGCCTGGTCTATTGCGACAAGGATCCTGACCCGGAATATCGCTGGATCCCGCTGTTCCCCTACCGCCTGCATGCGGTGTGCGCCCCGGCACTGGCGCAGCAGCTGGGCGCGAACCCGACGCCGGCCGCGCTGCTCAAGCTGCCATTGGTGGCGATCTACAGCGAAGCGCATCACTGGGACCTGTGGTGCGAATCGGCTCAGCTGGAATACACCGCCAAGCCGGCCATTGTCGTGGACACACTCGCGGTGGCGCTCGAGATCGCGCTCGAAGGGCGGGGCGTGGCGCTGGTCAATGGCCCGTTCGCCACCGATCATCTGGCCGCCGGGCGACTGGTCAGGCCGGTGGCTCACGAATTTGTCTGCCCCGGCAGCTGGGGCCTGATCTGCCGACGCGAGTCGCAGGACAACCCGCGCGTGAAGGCTTTCATGGACTGGCTGGTGCGCATCGCCGACGAGGGCCAGGCGCCGCGCCCTTAAGTGGCCGCTCCGCGGCCGCGCGGTACGACTTCAGAGCCCTGCCCTTCGGGCTCATCATCGACCATTTCCGCCGGAAAGCCGGTGCCCAGCACCCGCACGCCGCAGGCGTCCTCGAGGCGGCGGATGATGTTGGGCGAGAGTTCCCGCGCTCCGTAGCGGCGCTCGCCATCCTTGAAGATATTGAGCACCAGCGGCGAAAGCTCCAGTGGCACCTTGTGCTCACGCGCCAGTGCGTCGAACAGGCCAACATCCTTGATGACCAGATCCATGGTGAAACTGATATCGCGGCTGCCATTGAGAATGACCTGCGATTCGGTTTCATGAACGAAGGAATTGCCCGACGAGATGCGGATTCCCTCGTAGGTCATATTCATATCTAGTCCGATCACCTTGGCGACGGTCAGCGCTTCGGCCAACGCCGCCAGGTGCACGGTGCACAGGTAGTTGGTCAGCACCTTGAGCATGGAGGCTGATCCGAGCGGACCGGTGTGCAGTATCTTGCGACCGAGTATCGACAGGGTCGGCAGTACGCGCTCAAACGCCGCCCGCTCGCCACCGGCGAAAATCGCGATATTGCCGGTGGCAGCGCGATGACAGCCGCCGGACACGGGGCAATCCATCGCCGTGGCCCCGAGCGCCTCTACTTTGGCAGCCAGGCGTTTGATCTCAGCACTGTCCGTGGTGCTCATCTCCAGCCAGATCTTGCCGGCGGTCAGGCCTTTCAGGATGCCATCGGTTGCTTCCATGACGGCGGCTGATGCAGCCGGCGAGGGCAGGCAGGTGATGACGATATCGACAGCTGCAGCCAGTTCGCGCGGTGATTTCGCGCGCTTTGCGCCCTTGGCCACAAAGCTGTCCACCAGGGCATCATTGAGATCGCGGACCGTGAGGTCGACGCCGTGGCGTAGCAGGTTACCGGCCAGTTTGCCGCCGACATTGCCAAGCCCTATGAATCCGATCCGTGTCTTGCTCACTTGCACCCCCACCCTGTCTGACCATTGCCCCAGCTGGCACTGAGGCTAGCGACATGGCATTGTGCTAAACAAGCAAAATAAATCGGCGGACAGGAAAGGATTATTAGCAGGCAGCCGAACCCGGCTTTGGCCAGGCGCACGGCCAGCGATTTTGCTGGCGCCTGCACCTGAGTTTGCGTACAACTGCATTCAAGCTTCGCATCGACAACAGGGGCAAGGGTTCATGGTCACGATCACCGGCGCAGGCCCAGTAGTGGAACTGGAAGACTCGGCGACCCGGCGCTGGTATGTGCTGATCCTGATGTGCCTCGTGTACACGCTCAGCATCACCGATCGCTACATGATCACCCAGGTGCTCGATCCGATCAGGCGCGAACTCAAATTGACCGATTCCGGCGTCGCCCTGATGACCGGCCCCACCCTCGCCTTCTTCTATGTGATCCTGGGGTTCCCCATCTCCTGGCTCATCGACCGGAGCAACCGCCGCAACATCATTTCGCTGTCGATCATCGCCTGGTCAGCGATGACCCTGTGCACCGGGTTGTCACGCAACTCATGGCAACTGGTGCTCTCGCGCATCGGCATCGGCGTCGGCGAGGCGGGCGGCACGCCCGGCGCGAACTCGATCATCTCGGATTATTTTGCCGCCGCGCGCCGCCCGATGGCGCTGACGGTGTTCTCACTGGGTGCGCCCATCGGCGCGTATTTCGCCTCGGACACCACCGGTGCGATAGCAGACCTGCACGGCTGGCGAGCACCGTTCCTGGCGCTGGGCGCGCCCGGAGTCATCGTCGGCCTGCTGATCTATTTCACGGTCAAGGAACCACGCCGCGGCAAGCTGGATGCCGTGCTGGTCGACAAGAAACCTTCCTTCATGGACGCCATGCGCTACCTGTGGACGCAGCGCTCAGCCGTGCACGTCATGGTCGCGAGCGCGTTGACCGCGCTTTGGGGCTGGGGCCTCATGTACTGGACGCCGACTTTCCTGATGCGCAGCTACAACCTGAGTTCGGGCGAGGCCGGGGCGATCACCGGTCCGATCCATCTGTACGGCGGCGTGGCCGCCACGATCTACACCAGCTGGCTGTTGACACGCCCTTCCATGGGCGACCCACGCCGGATCGTGCGGTTGATGGGGTGGTGGATCGGTCTGGCGACTGTCGTTTCAGTAGCCATCTACTCGACGCACTCGCTGGCGCTCACGCGCTGGCTGTTCTGGCTGTTCATTCCGGCGATCTATTTCTATATCGGCCCGTGCTTCGGTCTGCTGCTCAACCTGGCTGAACCGCGCATGCGCGCCGTGTTCTGCGCCTCGACGCTGTTCGTTGCCAACGTCGGCAACCTGATTGTCGCCCCGGTCGGCGTCGGCCTGCTTAGCGATTGGTTCGCGCCCAGCCACGCTGCGCCCGGGGAGGCACTGCGTCTGGCGATGCTCTGCCTGGTGCCCACCGGGTTCTGGGCCACTTACCACTATTTCCGGTCAGCGCACCGCATCGTGCAGGATCAGGAGCGGGCCACAGGTGTCAGACCGGTCTAGCGAATATAATCACCCATCCAACCTCAGGACGAATTCAAGTGAAATCGTTGCACCACTACATCGCCGGTCGCTGGGTCGCTGCCAGTGGCAATCAAGGCACATATCCGGTGATCAATCCGGCCACCGAGGCGCCGGTGGCGCAGATTCTGCTGGGCTCGCCAGCCGACGTCGATGCCGCCGTGCGTGCTGCGCACGCGGCCTTTACAGCCTATGCGGCCAGCCCGCTCGAAGAGCGCATCGGCCACCTGCGGCGCCTGCGCGCGGTGTTCGAGCGGCGCTATGCGGAAATGGTCGCGGCGATCACCACTGAAATGGGGGCTCCGCACGACCTGTCAACCAGCTCGCAGGCAGCCTGCGGGCCCGGCCACATCGACGCCACCATTGCCGCCGCACAGCAGCTGGACTGGGAAACGAGAGTGGGCCAGGGCTCCAACGTCGTGCGCGAAGCGGTGGGCGTCTGCGGCCTCATCACGCCGTGGAACTGGCCCATCAATCAGATCATGGCCAAACTCGCGCCGGCGCTGGTCGCCGGCTGCACGGTAGTGCTCAAACCCAGCGAGCAGGCGCCGCTCTCGGCGCAACTCATCGCTGAATTCATCGATGAAATAGGCCTGCCCAGCGGCGTATTCAACATGGTTCATGGCACCGGCCCGGTGGTGGGCGCCGCCATGAGCGCGCATCCGCACATCGAGCTGATGTCGTTCACGGGCTCGACGCGTGCCGGCATCATGGTGGCCAAGAGCGCCGCCGATACCGTCAAGCGCGTGACGCAGGAACTGGGTGGCAAGTCGGCCAACATCGTCTTTGCCGACGTTGATCTCGAAGCCGCGGTCAGCCGCGGTGTGCGCAGCTGCTTCAACAACACCGGCCAGTCCTGCAATGCCCCGACCCGCATGCTGGTGGAGAGTTCGGTGTACGATCGCGCGGTCGAAATCGCCGCAGCGACCGCCCGCGATACCAGGGTTGCCGATCCGGCATTGCCCGGCAAGCACATTGGCCCACTCGCCTCGCGCATGCAGTTCGACAAAGTCCAGAAGTGCATTGCTGCCGGCATCGCCGAGGGCGCCAGACTCGTGGCCGGGGGCCTCGGCAGGCCGGAAGGCATCAGCACCGGCTTCTTCGTACGCCCGACCGTGTTCGCCGACGTACACAATCAGATGAGTATCGCCAGGGACGAAATCTTCGGGCCGGTGCTGTCGATGCTGCGTTTCTCGACGCTCGATGAGGCCGTCGCGATCGCCAACGACACGCCCTTTGGCCTGGCTGCCTATGTGCAGAGCGGTGATCTGCAGAAAGCACGCGCCGTGGCGCGCCGCCTGCGCGCCGGCAGCGTACACCTCAACGGCGCTTCGCAGGGCTACGCCGAACCATTCGGCGGTTACCACCAGTCCGGCAACGGCCGGGAATGCGGCGTCTACGGGTTACTGGAATTTCTTGAACTGAAATCAATCAACGGCTACTACCCGGCCTGAGGCGCGAGCAGCGATGAAGCTCAAGGACATCAAGACCTTCGTGGTCGGCAATCCGCCGCCCCACTACGGCGGACGTTACTTCGTGTTCGTCAAACTCACCACCGACGGCAATGTCAGCGGCGTCGGCGAGGCCTATTGCGTACCCTTTCATCCCGCAATCGTGGCGCGCATGCTGGAAGATGTGTTCGAGCGCTACCTGTGCGGCGCCGATCCGCACAACATCGAGACCATGTGGCGGCGGGTGTATTCCTCGGGTTTCACCCAGCACTCCGATCTGACCATGATGGGCGTACTGAGTGCACTGGAGATGGCCTGCTGGGACATCATCGGCAAGGAAGCCAACCAGCCGGTCTACAACCTGCTGGGCGGGCGGGTGCACGAGCGGCTGCGTTCCTACACCTATATCTATGCGCGCCCCGGCGACAAGGTCGACGTTTACCAGGATCCGGATCTGTCGGCGCAGCGCGCGGTCGAGCTGGTCAAGCAGGGGTTCACCGCCATCAAATTTGATCCGGCCGGGCCGTATACCGCCTTCGATGGGCGGCAGCTGTCGTTGCCGGCACTAGATCTGTGCGAGCGCTTCGTGCGCCAGTTGCGCGAGGCGGTGGGCTCGAAAGCCGATCTGCTCTTCGGCACCCATGGCCAGATGACCGCTGCCGGTGCGATCCGCCTTGCGCGGCGCCTCGAGCCTTATGATCCCTTGTGGTTTGAAGAGCCCGTTCCACCCGATGCGCCCGAAGAGATGGCCAAAGTGGCTCGCGCGACCTCGATTCCGATCGCTGCCGGCGAACGGCTGGCCACCAAGTACGATTTCGCCAGGCTGTTGCGTGCGGGCAGCGCGGCGATACTGCAGATGAACCTGGGTCGCGTCGGCGGCATCCTCGAAGCCAAGAAGATTGCCTCGATGGCCGAGGTCGATCACGTGCAGATTGCTCCGCATCTGTACTGCGGCCCGGTGGTCGGTGCGGCCAACATCCAGCTTGCCACCTGCAGCCCCAACTTTCTGATCCAGGAAAGCATTGAAACCTGGGAGGGCTTCCACGCCGCCATCCTCAAGAAGCCGATCCGCTGGTCGGAGGGCTACATCATTCCGCCTACCGATCCGGGCCTGGGCGTAGAACTGAACGAGGACTACATCAAGAACTTCCCCTATGAAGGCCAGCAGCTGCACCTCGACATGACGGGCACGCCGGTCTACTGACACAGGACTGTCAGGCTCGTGGTTGGCGTAGGTGAATTTGCCACTGGGTCGAGGTTCCCACCGGTTCGGGCAGCGCTGTTCGACCTCGATGGCACACTGATTGACAGCGAGACCCAGACCGACGAGGCCATCGCGACCGTACTCGCACGCTACGGCCTGCCTGATTTCAGCCTGCCGAATTCCGACACCCGTGGCCGTACCTGGGCGCACGCTGCGGAGACCATCCTCAAACTCACCGCGCTGGAAATATCAGCGCGGCAACTTGAAGCGCAGCTGCTGGCGGAGTGGAACATCGCTACCGCCAGGGTGAATCCGATCCGTGGCGCTCCGGCGGCCCTGCGCACCGCGGCAGCCTGCGGCCTGAAGCTCGCGGTCGTCTCTTCGAGCCCGCGCTCGGTGATCGATTCCTTTGTGCAGCGGCTGCAGGTTGAGGATTGCATCACTGCGCAGGCCTGCGTCGGCGGTGACAACGTGCGGATTGGCAAGCCCGATCCGGAGTGCTTCCTGCTGGCAGCAAGCAGGCTGGGCGTGGAGCCGGCCGAGGCACTCGTGTTCGAGGACAGCAGCGCCGGACTGCAGGCCGCCCGCGCAGCCGGCATGCGCGCCATGTTCATCACCTGCTGCGCGGCCGACTTCAACGGCAGCATGGCGCTCGCCACGGGTTCCTTTACCCACTACGAAAAGCTGCCGCCGGATTTCTGGGCCCGGCTCGCAGCCGGCACACAGGAACTGGCCGGCAGATCATTCACGTGAGCGCCGCGGCGGCTGCGCAGCTGCGACGCTTCCGGGCGCAGCTGTTCGCGGCGACCTGGCTGTCGTACTTTGGCTTCTACGTCTGTCGCAAGGCCTATTCGGTGCTCAAGCGGCCGCTGAAGGATCTGCTTGGTCTCGACGATGTCCATGTGGCCTGGCCGTGGACCATCTTCCTCATCACCTACATGCTCGGCCAGTTCCTCGCCGCCTGGCTGGGCCGGCGCATGGAGAGCCGACGCGTGCTGGCGTATGGAATGCTGGTCACAGCAGCCTGCAACATTGCACTCGGCTGGCTGGTTGATGCGCATCACGCCAGCGCTTTCCTGTGGATATGCGTGACCATGGGCATACACGGCCTTGCACAGGCCACCGGCTGGCCGCACAACGT
>JBAVRE010000233.1:0-2029 GCA_049694695.1 Steroidobacteraceae bacterium
GTATTTTAGTTATCGTCGGTCCAGTCCATCATGGGGGCGACGCTCAGCCGCCGGTCGATGCCGGCGCCGGTTGTCTTGAGGGGAATGCCTATTGTTCCACCGCGCTCCATGATCGTTCATCATGCCTACGATCAAGGCGCGCCGGCAAACAAGAAGATTCCGCCGCGTTGATGGGAGATCATGACTCCCGCAACCGCGCTCGGTTTAGAATCGCGCCCGTGAGTCACATGCGGGAGACCATGTTGAGGCTAATTTTCTTGATGGCTACGCTGCCGGTAGCAATGCTCCTCAGCGGCATTTGCGCTGCCGCCGCCGAGGGATCCCTGCACGAGACCGTGATTGAAATAACTGCGACGCACGATGCCGAGGCGATCGACGACGTACCGGCCTCGATCAGCGTGGTCAGCGGCGATGAACTGCGCCGGCGCGGTGCCAACGATCTGCGCACCGCGCTGTCCCTGCTTGCAGGTGTCGAGGGCACGCCGGGTGGCGATGGCGGCCCGGCGGGCACGGTGCCCTCGCTGTGGGGTTTGCGTGAAGCGGATGCCTTCCTGCTGGTGGTCGATGAAGTACCCTGGGGTGGCGCCTTCAACCCCGCCACGCCCTCAGTTGACCTGAGCGGCGTCGAGCGCATCGAGGTGCTGCGCGGCGCCGCGCCGGTCATGTACGGCGCCACTTCGTTTGTGGGCGTCATCCATGTCATTCATTACGCCGCCGGCGCCACCCCCAGGACGCTTGCGCTCAGCGCCGGTTCGCCCGGCAGCTACGGCGCGGCGGCGACGCTCAGCCTCGCGCCACTGGGCGAGTACCGCCAGTCGCTGACGGTGAATCTCGAGCAGCGCGATTTCGCGGAAGATCGCGCGCGTTTCAAGCGCGCGCATGCGCTGTACCGCGGCGCGCGCGATCTGGGCGGCACGAAGCTGCGCATCGACGCCGACGTCTCGATCCTGCCGCAGCGCCCTTCCGGGAATCTCCTGCTGCGCGATGGCCGCACGGCGCACAACGAACTGGGTGTCGATGTGAATTTCAACCCGGCCGGCGCCAGACTCGACCAGCAACGCTATCACCTGGCGGCTTCCCTCGAAGGGCAGAGCGCGCTCGGCGCCTGGTCCACGACCCTGGCCGTGACCCGCAGCTTCGATGACATGCTGCGCGGCTTCCTGCGGGGCGAGAGCTTCAGTGTTCCGCCGGATGCGGGCGTGGGCGACGGCTTCCAGGCCGATGGCTACACGCAGCAACGCCGCTTTACCGATGTGTATTTCGACGCGCACCTGGCGCGCGATCCCGCGCCGGAGCTGCGCCTCACCTTTGGTATCGATCACCTGCACGGCAGTGGCAGTCAGAATGCCGTCAATTTCGGTTACTGCGTGAATGCGGCCGGAATCGAGCAAGTGTGCGACGGCGCTCACCATGCCGATGAAATCGTCCGCTCTGGCGACCGGCGCGATTTCTCGGGCGCCTACGCACAGCTGGACTGGCGGCCCGCGCCGCGGCTCGACCTCATGGCGGGCCTGCGCCTCAATCACACGCGCGAATCGGCTGACGGCCTCGCCATCGACAATGCCGGCGCCCAGCCCGTGGTGGCCTTTGACGGCGCGGACGCCCGCGCCACGACGCGCCTCAGCGGCCTGGTCGGCGCCAGCTGGCATGCCTGGTCTGAGGGCGCCGCTGCCCTGACCGTGTACGCCGACTATCGCAACAGCTTCAAGCCGCTCGCCATTGATTTTGGCCCCGAGGCCGAAGTGCAGGTGCTGAGGCCCGAAACCGCCAACAGCTACGAGCTGGGCGTCAAGACGCAGTTGCTGGGCGGCGCACTCGATCTCGACGCGAGCATCTTCAACATGGATTTTCGCAATGGTCTCACCTACGCCGACGATGGCGCGGGCAATTTCGTGCGCGCCAACGGCGGGGCCACGCGCTTCCGTGGCTTCGAGATCGAATCGCGCTATGCGCTGACGCCGGCGTTGAATCTCTACGCACATTTTGCGCAGCACGATGCGCGCTTCGTCTCCTTTACGCGCGACAACGG
>JBAVRE010000234.1:0-1758 GCA_049694695.1 Steroidobacteraceae bacterium
CCCCCGATCGCATCGTCAGCCTCTCGCCCGGCGCCACCGCCATGATCTTTGCCGCAGGTGGTGGCGAGCGCCTGGTGGGTACCGTGCAATTCTCGGTCGAACCCGCGGCTGCGCGTCGCATCGTACGTATCGGCGATGCCCACGGTTACGATCTCGAACGCATCCTGGCGCTGCATCCCGATGTGATCGTCGCCTGGAGTGGTGGCGCTTCCGCGGCGCAGCTGGCGCCGCTGGAGCGTGCGGGCCTGGTGATCTACCGCCATCGCGTCGTGCGTCTGGACGATGTGGCGCCATCGATCGAGCGACTGGGCGTGCTGCTGGGCACGTCCGGCGTGGCGCACGAGGCTGCCGCCAGCCTGCGTGGTCGCATCGATCAGCTGCGATCAAGGTATCGCAACCCGAACCCGCCCCGAGTGTTGATACAGGTGTGGGATCGACCGGTGTACACCGTGGGCGGCGCGCAGCTGATTTCCGATGCCGTCGAAGTGTGCGGCTATCGCAATCTGTTCGCCGATCTGGCCGATGCCGCTCCCGCCGTGGCGCTCGAGGCAATTGCCTCACGCGATCCGGAAGTGATTCTGGCGCTGGCCGCCGACGCGCCGAGTGCGCGCGCCTGGTTGAAGCGCTGGCAGGCGCTGCCGGCGCTGCGGGCGGTGCGCACCGGCGCGTTGCTGCCCTTCGTCGATGCGCGACTCAGCCGCCTGGGTCCGGAGGTTATCGATGCCACCGAGCAACTGTGCCGCGTGCTGGCGGTGGGCCGCCCGGAGACCCCGCCCTGAGCAGCGGTCAGCTTGAGCAACAGACAGCGATAGTTGTAGCGTTGCGCTTCAGCAGGCTGGCGCCGGAAAACCATCGGCGCCCGCCCGCCAGGGCAACCAGCCGACCGCCAGCTCGCCAATGGCAATGTCCGACTTGCGTGCAGCGACCGATACCGATTGCAGCACGATGGCCGCCGGATCCAGCTGCGCCTTGAGAGCATTGACCGCAGCCTCGCAGTCGCTCTGCAACTGATGCATGGCCTGTTCGACCGCACCGGCACTGTCATCGGCCTGAGCGGCATCCTGGCGTTCCTGGCCAATGCGCGTGGCGCTGCGTATAGCCGTCGCGGCGCGACCGACGGTGCCCACCGAAGCGGCGCGGCGACCGAACAGGGCGCCGAGTATCGTCGAACCGACCGCCACCACGGTCTGCAGGGTCTGCTGCGTGGCCTGCGAATGCTCACGCGTGGCACGCGCCTGCGCGCGCTGCAGGCGCTCCTGCAGGGCCGCGAGCTTCGGCGCATAGCTGCTGTTGAGTGCCGCGAGCTGCGTATCGCGCAGTTCACGCAGACGCTGTCCGAGGCGCACACGGAAATCGCCCTCGCTCTCGCCCGGCGCGGAAGCCAGTTTCAGCGCTGCGCAGTACAGCAGCTCGGTGCGCGCGGTTTCATAAAGATGCGCGCTCAGCGACTTGCTCCACGCGGCATACGATTCGGCTCGCAACGCGCGTGCCGGCGGTGGCGCAAAGCTGGCGCCAGCGAGCGGCGTGTTGGCGGCCTGGGCACGTAGCGCCGTGGCTTCCCGTGCCTCGCTCCACAAGGCATCGCTGCCCGCGTCATCAAGCGGCGCGAGCAACTGCAGCGTCTGCCAGGCATCAACGCCGTAACGCGGCTCGAGGAAGTGCAGCTTGGCGCTGCCCAGCAGGTTGAAACGATATTGCGCTGCGCCGCTGCCCTGCAAAGCCGGCAGAAACAGCTCGCGCGCCTGTGCGGGCAATGCT
>JBAVRE010000235.1:0-7734 GCA_049694695.1 Steroidobacteraceae bacterium
GGCCGAGGCGTGCGCTCAGTGATGCCGTAACTTTCATCGCGCACTCCCGTTGGCCGGCAATTCAAGGCCGGGCGCGCCCAGCTCAAACACCGCCACCGCCGGGGCGGCGTCGGCCACCTGCCTGATCACCAGGCGATCGAAGTACGAACCGTCGAGCGCGTGCTCGGCGGCCAGCGAGCTCAGCCACCCGGACACCAGGCGGGGATCGGAGGTAGCGCCGCTCAGCGCCAGCCGCCCCTCGCCCGTGCCGATGACCAGGCTCGTCAGCCACACGCCGTCGAGCTGACGGTGAGCGATCGCCTCGAGACGCGCGGCGAAGCCCGAGGCCGGATCCGAGCTGCCGCGCTTTACGACAGTGAGGGCGTATTCGCGCGCCGTGATCTCTGCGCTGCTGGCTCTGGCCTGGGCGTCGAGTTCCGCGAGGCTGGCGCGCGGTTCATTGCTGGCGCTGGCCTGCGCAGCCAGACCTTGCTCGATCGCTTCCTGTCTGCTGACCTCGATTACGGCGCGCTCGATATGCGCGGTGCGCCAGCGCGCGAAGCCAGCGACGCCGCCCAGGGACACCGCCAGCAGCGCCAGCGCGATGCCGATGGCGACCGCCGAGAACAGGCGCTTTTCGGCGCCCAGGATCGGCTGAAAAAGATTGACCTGCTGTTCCATGGTGTCAGAGCGAACGCTGCTCGTCGCGTAGCGCCGCGCCCACGGCAAACAGGACCGCCGCCTGCGTCTCGACCGGTATCGGTGTCGCGCAACTCAGCAGGCTGTTGAGATCGAGCGTCGTCACCTCGAAGCCGGTATCGCGCGCCAGTTCATCGGCGAGCGACTGGGCACGCGGGCCGTGCGGCGCCACCACCAGCCTGTTGATGGGCGGCTGGTCGAAATGGCGCTCGTAATAATCGAGTGAGCGCTGCAATTCCAGCACCACACCGGCGGCGTCAATGGACGCTGCGTCCGGGCTGCCGTCAGCTTCTATGTCCATCGCTGCCTGCAACGACATCTTTCTGGCAAGATAGAAGGTGCTGCCGCGCACGACCACGACCGAGGCCGTGCGTTCCGCCAGGTGCAGAAGCGCCACGCCGCCCTTGGCCGCCGGCAGCAGCGCCAGCACATTGCGCAGACACAGCTCCGGAATGTCGACCACGTCAAAGAGCGGCTGGCCGGCGAGCCGTGCTGAAATGGCTTCGATCGCGCTGCGTTGCGCAGCCACCGCATACATCATCTTGCCCTGCGTGCTGCGCGCCTGGCTGGGCACGGCGAAGACATCGATGATGGCGTCTTCGATGCGGATGTCGATCAGATCCTTGAGGCGCCAGCGCATGGCAGCGCGCAGCTCGGCGGGCGGGACATCCGGTGCTTCCACCTGTACCAGCTGATAGTCGCCGGATTGCAGGGCACAGCTGACCGGCATGCGCGGCAGGCCGGCGCCCTGCAGGGCCAGCTGATAGCGCTCGGCGCTGTCCGCGGTCGCCAGTGGCAGCAGCTCACTGCGCTCGAGAATCGCGGCTCCGGCGGCGTCGCGACGTACCACGGCGATCGCCAGTTGCTCGCCCTGCAGCGACAACCCAACCCGGCCCTTGGCTACGGCAGCTTTTTTTCGAAGTCCGAACACGCGACACTCCATGCTGGTCAACGCCACACGCGGTGGCTGGTCACAGCTACAGGTAGCGGTCCCGGCTCGCCAATCTTTAACAGGATGCGAACAAATCGCATGGCGGGAGGCAGGCAGCGAGGCCGGACTGTGACCCGCGTCACGCGAAACCACCCCGCGCCGCGCCCTCAAGTGTCCGCATGCCCGGCCGATATGGCACGTCATAAGCGAGGATCAACAATGACTACAGCGGCTGCGTCGCCCGACAACGGCTCCGTGGAATTCGCATTCGTAGCGGCGCTGGCACGTGAACTGTCAGGCGGCAAGATTGAATTGCCCAGCTTCCCCGACATCGCGATCCGGGTGCGCCGCGTGCTGCAGGACGAGGACGTCTCGGCCGACAAACTGGTGCGCGTCGTGGGCGCAGATCCGTCGCTATCCGCACGCCTGCTGCAGCTGGCCAACTCGGCGGCGGTCAATCCGAGTGGCAGCCGGATTACCGATCTGCGTATGGCGATCACCCGCATAGGTTTCAACCTGGTGCGCAGCAGTTCCATTTCCCTGGCCATGTCGCAGCTGGCGAGTTCGAAACCGCTGCAGTCCATCAAAGTGCCGCTGCAGGCACTGTGGAAGCACAGTGCTTACGTGGCCGCCATGGCCAACGTGGTCGCCAGGCGCCTGACTGCGGTCAACCCCGATGCCGCCGCCCTTGCGGGTATGGTGCACGGCATCGGCAAGCTCTACATCATGGTGCGCGCCGTGGAATTTCCCGCCCTGTTCGCCGATCCGGAGAGCTACGAGCGCGTCGAGCAGCTCTGGCACGCCAATATCGCCAAGGCGGTACTCGAAAGCTGGGAACTGGCCGACGATATCGTTACCGCCGTGCATCTGCACGAAGATCTTGAGTACTCCCACGAAGGCGAGGCCGACCTGACCGATGTACTGGTCATCGCCAACCTGCTGATCAGCTATCGTGAGCACCCGCAATCGATCGAACTGAATCTGCAGGGCGTCACCGCCGCCAGTCGCATGCAGCTCGATGTCGAGGCCTATAAGCGCCTGCTGGTGGAATCCGCCTCGGAGATCGAGGCGCTGCGCGCAGCCCTGGGCAGCTGAGCAGCCATCAGCGCACGCCAGGCGGCGCTATTTCAGCAGTGGGTGGTCGGCGGGCAGCTGGCGCACGTACCACATGACCAACCGGTGGCGCATGCTGCTCTCGGCCACCTGCTCTTCGGGCAACGGCTGGATGATCTTGTCGTGCACCAGCAGGCGATAGACATACAAGAGCTTCAGGCTCGCGGAATCGCCAGCTTCAAACTCCACGGCGCCACGCCCCTCCGCATACTTGACGGCGGCCAGCAGGGCCGCCTTGAAGATAGCGTGCTCGTTCTTCAGTTTTTTCATGCTCTCTGCACTGGTTTCAGCGATGGGCCCAGGCGCACAGACGCCGGGCGCCCTCAACCAGGGTCTGCTCACGCTTGGCAAAACACAAGCGCAGCAGGCTGAGCGGCGGCGGCTCGCGATAGAATACCGACAGGGGAATGGTAGCGACGCCGGCCTCGGCGATCAACGCGCCGGCCAGCTCGACGTCGGCTCGTGCATCGAGCTCGGTATAGTCAAGCAGCAGGAAATAGGAACCGGCCGAGTGCAACACGCGCATGCCCTGCCCGGCCAGCAACGTCATCAGCCGATCGCGTTTGGCCTGAAAGAATTGCGGCAGGTCGGCGCCACATTCCGGTCGCTCGCGCAGATATTCCGCCACCGCATGCTGGGGCGCGCTGGCGATCGTGAAGGTGTTGAACTGATGCACCTTGCGCAGTTCGCTGCTCAGAGCCGGCGGCGCCACGGCATAGCCGATGCGCAGCCCGGTGGAATGCAGGGTCTTGCCGAAGGAGTAAACGGCAACGCTGCGCGCGCGCAGTTCAGCGTGGCCCAGCACCGTGGCATGCGCGGCGCCGTCAAACACCATGTGCTCATAGACTTCATCGGCCAGCACCAGGCACGCACTGCCGCGCAACAGCGCCGCCAGCTCGTCCAGATCCGTCTGGCTCAGGCAACTGCAGGCCGGGTTGTGGGGCGAGTTGATGATGATCAACCGGGTGCGCGCTGTGAAGGCGGCGCGCACCCGTTCCCAGTCGGGACGAAACAGCGGCGGCGCGAGCGGCAGATGCACGCAGCGGGCGCCAGCCAGCCGCACCGCCGGGTCGTAGGAATCGTAGGCCGGATCGAAGATGATGACTTCATCGCCGGCGCCCACCAGGGCCTGGATACTGGAAAAAAGTGCCTCGGTGGCTCCGACGGTCACCGTGATTTCGGTCTCCGGATCCACTGCCACGGCATAGCAGCGCTGCAGCTTGCGCGCAATCTGCTCGCGCAGCGCCGCCAGCCCGGCCATCGGCGCGTATTGATTGTGACCCTGCTCCATCGCCTGCGTGACCAGCTCGGTCAGGCGCGGGTCAATCGGGTAGTCAGGGTAACCCTGCCCCAGGTTGATGGCACCGGTCTCGGCAGCACGCCGCGACATGACCGTGAATACCGTGGTGCCCACGTCCGGCAGCTTGCTGCGCACGCTCATTCGCCAACCAGCTGCATTTCCCGCGCGCGCCGGCGCTCGCTGGCGCGCATCCACAGCGCCGAAGCCACGACACCGGTGGTGACCACCAGCACCATCAGGGTAGCGAGCGCGTTGACATCCGGACTCACGCCCAGGCGCACCTTCGAAAAAATCACCATGGGCAGAGTGGTCGAGCTGGGTCCGGCCACGAACTGCGAGATCACGACGTCATCCCAGGAGAGCGTAAAGGACAACAGCCAGCCCGAGACGATGGCCGGCATGATCAACGGCAGGGTAATGCGAAAGAACACCGTGGCCGGACGCGCGCCCAGATCCATCGCCGCCTCTTCCAGCGATTCGTCGAAGTTGGTGAGGCGTGACTGGATGATTACCGTGACATAGGCCATTGAGAAGGTGACATGCGCAATGGTGATGGTGGTGATGCCACGCCCGGCCGGCCAGCCGATCAGGCGCTCCATGGCCACGAACAGCATCAGCATCGACAGGCCGGTGATGATCTCGGGCATGACCAGCGGCGCGGCAGTCATGGCACCCAGCAGGGTGCGGCCGCGAAAGCGCCCGAAGCGCACCAGCACCAGGCCCGCCAGCGTGCCCAGCACCACGGAAATGCAGGCGTTGAGCGTGGCGATGCCCAGCGACAGGCGTGCGGCGCCCATGATCTGGGCATTCTGGAACAGCAGTGCATACCACTTGATCGTGGGCGAATGCGCGCTGTCCCATACGGTCACCAGCCGTGAATTGTTGAACGAGTAGACGATCATCGACAGGATCGGCACATACAGGAAGGCGAACCCGAAGGCCAGCATGGTGGTTACGAAGAAGCGCCGGCGGCGAATCACTTGTGCACCAGCTCGCGACCCTGGTGGCGCTGAAAGATCACGATCGGCACTACCAGCAGCAGCAGCATGGCGATTGCCACGGCGCTGGCCACCGGCCAGTCGCGGTTCTCGAAGAATTCGTCGGACAGCACGCGGCCGATCATGAGTTGATCGCTGCGCCCGAGGAGCGATGGGATCACGTACTCGCCGACTGCCGGAATGAACACCAGCAGCGCCCCGGCAATGATGCCCGGCGAGGACAGCGGCAGGGTGATGCGCAGGAACGACTTCCACGGCCGGGCGCCGAGATCCGCCGCAGCCTCGAGCAGCGTGCGATCGTGCTTCTCGAGGTTGGCGTACAGCGGCAGGATCATGAACGGCAGGTAGGAATAGACGATGCCGATGTAGACCGCGAAATCGGTCTGCATCATGACGATGGGCTGGTGTATCAGCCCCAGGCTCATGAGCACGTTGTTGATGACGCCGTTGTTCTTGAGCAGGCCGATCCAGGCATAGACGCGCAGCAGGAAGGAAGTCCAGAACGGCAGGATGATCAGCATCAGCAGCAGGCTGCGCGTGGTCGGCGCCGCGCGGGCGATGCCATAGGCCATGGGGTAGCCGAGCAGCAGGCAGAACAGCGTCGAGATGGCGGCCACCTTGAGAGAATAGAGATAGGAACTGATATAGAGCGCATCGGTGGCCAGGAAGTGGTAGTTCGTCAGGTGCACACGCAGCGCCAGCACCCGATGGTCGACCCACTCCCACAGCGGCGCGAACGGCGGAATCGACAGCTGCGCCTGTGAGAACGAAATGCCGAATACCAGGATGAACGGCACCATGAAGAACAGCAGCAGCCAGACCATCGGCACAGCCGTCACCAGACGCCGCCCGAGGTTGCGCGCGCGCATCTAACCCACGCCCACGACCGGGCTGGCCGCATCCCAGCTCAGGTACACGGCCTCGTCCCACTTGAACTGCTCCTCTGGCTTGCGGGTGCGATTGGCCTGCGTGACCCGCACCTCGCGCCCGCCGTCGAGCCTCACCAGATACACCGACATGTCGCCCAGATAGGCGACCTCCCGGACTACGCCGTGCGCCCAGTTGTCGGCCGATCCAGGCGCCGCGCGACTCAACTCGATCTTCTCCGGGCGTATGGCGACCCAGCAATCGGCCGCGGGCGGCGCGCTCATGCCGTGATCGATGTACACCGGCGCCGGCAGCTGCGCGCAGCTGATGCGCACGTATTCGGGCTCGTCTTCACTCAGGCGCCCTTCGAACATATTGACCGAGCCGATGAAGTCAGCGACGAAGCGCGTGGCCGGAAATTCGTAGATCTCGCGCGGCGTACCGACCTGGACGATCTCGCCACGATTCATCACGCCGATGCGCGTCGCCAGGGTCATCGCTTCTTCCTGATCGTGCGTCACCACCACGAAGGTGACGCCGAGCTTTTCCTGGATGCTGATCAGCTCGAACTGCGTGTGCTCACGCAGCTTGCGATCGAGTGCGCCGAGCGGCTCGTCGAGCAGCAGCAGCTTGGGCCGCTTGACCAGCGCGCGCGCCAGCGCGACCCGTTGCCGCTGGCCACCCGAGAGCTGGTGCGGCTTGCGCTTCGCATAGTCGCCGAGCTTGACCATCTCGAGTATCTCGGCCACGCGCCGGTCGATCTCGGCACGCTTCAGCCGCTCCTGTTCCAGGCCAAAGGCGATATTTGCCGCCACGCTCATGTGCGGGAACAGCGCGTAGGACTGGAACATCATGTTGACCGGGCGCTCGTAGGGCGGGATATCGGCCAGGTTCTGACCGTCGATGTACAGGGCGCCAGAACTGGGGGCTTCGAAACCCGCCAGCATCCGCAGCAGCGTAGTCTTGCCGCAGCCCGAGCCGCCCAGCAGGCAGAAGATCTCGCCCTTGTTGATGTCGAGCGAAACATTGTTGACGGCCACGGTCTCGCCATAGCGCTTGCTGACCCGATCGATGCGCACATAGGGATTGGCCATGCTCATAGTCCTGACTTGAATCGCGTCCACAGGCGATTGACGTTGCGGGTGTAACTCTGGCTGTGCCCACGATTGGCATGCAAGCGGTCGCGCAGTGCGCGCGGCGGATAGAAGTTCGGGTCGGCAAACTGCGCTGGCTCGATGAGCGCATAGGCCGCCGCGTTGCTGGTGGCTGAGTGCATGGTGCTGGCGTTGCGCGCCGCTATGTCAGGCCGCAGCATGTAGTCGATGAACAGGTGCGCATTCTTCGGATGCCTGGCATCGTAGGGAATGGCCAGCATATCGAAAAACATGATCGTGCCCTCGATCGGAATGCTGAAGGCAACCTCGACCTGCGCTCCGGCCTCGTGGGCGCGGGCGCGCGCCTGGCCGACGTCGCCGCTCCAGCCGAGTGCCAGGCAGATCTCGCCGTTGGCCAGGTCATCGATGTAGCGCGAGGAGTGAATGTAGCGCACGTAGGGGCGCACTCCAGCCAGGAGTTTCTCCGCGGCCGCCAGATCTTCCGGCCGCTCGCTGTTGGGATCGCGCCCCAGGAACACCAGCACAGTGCTGATGACGTCTTCCGGCGCATCGAGCATCGTGACACCGCACTGCTTGAATTTGCTGAGCATCGCGGGATTGAACAGCAGCTGAAAGCTGTTCACCGGCGCATCGCCCAGCACCTTGCGCACCTGCCGGACGTTGTAGCCCAGGCCAGTGGTGCCCCACAGGTAGTTCACGGAATAAAGATTGCCTGGATCATTGAGTGCAAAG
>JBAVRE010000236.1:0-7665 GCA_049694695.1 Steroidobacteraceae bacterium
ACAACAGCTGCCTGCCATCAACCTCAGTGACGGACAGCACCCGCCCGTTCCCCACGGCGATGCGCCGCGCACGTGCATCGAGCAAGCGGGTGTCGCCCACGTACAATTCGATGCGCTGCGCGTTGGACACGGCCTGGGCGCGCGGTTCAGCAGCACCGCTGCGCACGCTGCCGAACAACGACACCAGCACTGCCACAACGAAATACCCTGGTGCTGAGCGAAATAGGGTGAGCCGTACTGCCCACGCCGGAGCCAGCAACTTCATGGTTGTTCTCCCAGGCGTTGGCGTCGCACTGCCGCACGGTGCGGCGTCATTGCGGCGGCGCCCGTGCCACCAATGATGTACTCGATAGCAAGCGCCCGTGACCGCACGCGCGCTGTCCGGTGTGGCGGGCCACCCAGCAGTACGTCGCTCTCCAGCGCGGCCATGGCGCCCACTGCCGTGTCGGCCGCGGTGCGCAGCACGACGGCGAGTTCGCCGATGCGCTGCGCGAGCAGAATGCGCTCGGCCTCTTCAGGGTGCACATGCAGGGTGAGGGTGGCGTAGGCGCTATCAACCTCATCGGTGTTTTGGGAGCCGCGCATCCGGTGGGTCTGCTTGCCGGTAGCGACTACCCGCACGGCCTGCAGGAGCGGCCGCACGGCGGCAGCGCCTGCCGCCGACTCGGCGTCGCGCGTTACCAGCAACAGATCTACCAGGTCGCCCGGCGCCAGCAGACCTGCCGCAGCGCCACTCTCATCCACCGGAATCGTGATGGCGCGCAGACCCGGCTCGATCAGCGAGGAGAGCACCGGACTGGCCGCAGATTCCAACGCCGAGCCGGTCAGCACCTCACCGCGCCTGAGGGGCCGCAACAGCCGCCTGCCCTCGACGCTGCCGGCCACTTCGGGCGTCAGCGCGTCGCTGGCGAGAAAGCGTTCGGGGACTGCCCGCTTCGCCATCATGGCCGGGTCAAGAGCGGCGCCCGCCGCGACATCGGTCGCGACCACTACCACTTCCCGCGTTTGATACTGCGCAGTGACGCGCTGCTGTGCGGCCTGCTCCTGAGCCCGCAAATACCGATGTGCAAGCCAAAACGACACGGCGCCCAGCAGTAGCGCGGCAGCACTCAGACGCGCCTGACGATTCTTCATCCATGTCGTCCACGGCATCTTTGATTACTCCAGGTGGTTTCTTCAGCACAGCGACAACAGGAAACTGAAGGTGGCAAAGCCATCGCGCAGTGCGTTTACGAGCGCACCGGCCACCGATCTTCCATCGAACAAGGGCACGAACAGCACCAGCACCACGCAGCCGAGACCAATCAGGTACTCACTCGTGGCTTGCCCGGTTTGAGCCCACGCGCCGCGCATCAATGCAGCGCCTTGATTTCACGTTGATTGATCACCAGGCTGCTGCCGGATGCCGCGCGAGCGACCAGCAGGTCCAGATGGAAGTCGCCGCGCTGCAGGCTGAGGCCGGTGCTCATTGACACGACCGACCAGTGCTGGCGCGAGGCAAGCTGCGCGAGCGAGCGCAGCAGCGTCGTTGCAGTCAGGGTAGACCATGCCGTGAATTGAGTGGCGATGGCATCTGCGTCACGAGTCTGCACAAAACTCTGAACGCTCACTGCCGGCGGCAGCGCCAATGCCGGGCGTACCCGATCAACGGGCAGTCGACTGAGGTTGAGCTCGGAGAGGTAGCCTTCACTGCCACCGGCACCGGTGGCGCGCAGTTGCACCGTTTGCACGCGCTCACCCAGGCGCCGGGAAATAACCAGCCACTCACCCGCTCGCGCTCGCACAACCGGCAACGACTCGCTGGCGCCACGCCACGTGGCACTGATCAGGCTGTCGAGCTCGACCGGTGCGCGAAACGAGCGCAAGGCATAGGTGTCGCACAACAGGCCGTTTACGTTCAGCGCCTGCGCACGAGCTTGCACTATCACTTCCGCAGGCAGACTGGCCGGCGCCGGCGCCGCCAACGAGCGCGCGGCAATCAACAGGGCGAAGGCCGATGCGGCGCGAGCTAGCATGTGGCCCGCCACAGGGTCGGCGACTGCGTTCCGGCGGCCGGGGCCAGCCGATCGCTCGGCACGATTTCCGGATTGACGAGGCCCGGACAGAATTGATTGAAGGCCGGCTCGATGAGCGACAGCGCGGCCTTGCCCAACGAAATGAGCGGCTGCGCGGCCTGCACCGCCCGTGTCAGCACCAGACCACCCGCGCGCGTAGCCACCTGGCCGGGACCGGCACTGCTCCAGCCGTCACCAAGCAGCGTATAGCGCTCCTGAAATGTCATGGGTATGTCGGCAAAGGGCTGTGGCGTTGAAGCGGGCAGCACGATCGCGACATCCAGTTGCGCGCGATGCAGACCGGCGTTGTGCAGGTCAAAGCCACTTCCCAGGCGCTGCAGGGGCAGGAAGGGCGCCAGCATGACGCGCCCGGCCTGGGCGGCCACGCCCGGTGGGCCGGTTTCCAGGAGCTGCAGGCTCATCTCGCCCGCGCTGGCCTGATCGCGGCCGGCCTCGCTAGGGAAGAAGCGCGCGCGCAGCGCTGCTGCCTGCGGCCCGGCAGCACCGCTACCCGCACCACCGCCCGCGCCGACCGCGGCCCCAGGGAGCCGCCAACTGCTCATGAACGCCAGTTCGCGCGCACCTTCGATGCTCGCCAGTTGCAGCGCGTGATAGCGTGCAATCACCGGCATCCCCAGCAGCAGCACCGAGAGCACGGTCGCAGCGACTGCAAATTCGATCATCGCCTGCCCTGCGCACTTCATGGCAACACCGTGTAGGGATCGACATCGCCGCGACCTGCTGCGGCGGCGACCAGCCGCTGCTGGCGGGTGATGGGAGCCAGCCGCGCCTGCCAATAGGGGTTGAACAGGCTGGGCAGTTCACGCGCGCCGTCCGCGCGGCCCTCAGGTCGCGAGAAAAACACGCGAGCCGCGGACAGCGCATAGGCGTAGTCGTTGGCATAGGCCGGTACGAAGGGCTTTTCCTGCTCGCCTGGCACGACCGTCGCGGGCCCGGCCAGGGCCACGCTGCTGGTCTGAATCGTGGCGCCCAACTGGCGTAGTTCAAGCTCATAACGCAGCTCGCTGTTGGCCCGCAATGCCGCTGTAGACAGATCGCGGAAGGCCGGAAGGCCGCTATACCCGCGCGTCGAGCGCAGATCGCGCACCGCGCGACTGGCAGTGCGCGGATTGTCGCGGTAGCTCCCGCCGTGTTCACCGCGACTGGCCAGCGCTGCCCGGCGGTTTTCATTAGCGCCCCAGGCCAATGGCTGCTCAGGGCTGCCAAACAGCGCTGGTACGCGCAGCGACAGGGTATCCATGGCTCGCCAACCGTCATAGCCGATCAGATCGGTGCCGCCCCGCTTGCGCAGGGCCAGCAGCGGAATGCCCAGGTTCCAGCCGCGTGCGCGGCTGAACCCATCGCGCGAGTCCATGACCACCTGTTTCAGGCGCGCTCGCTCATCGCCGCGGCGCCCGTAACTGGTGCTCTGCTTCGCCCACCGCAGCGCATTGAGCGCACGCAACGCCCTCGTGCCTTCACCCGTCTGTGCGGCGGGCACATTGCTCACCGCTACGCGCTGCGCGAGATCATCGGCGGCAATCACGGTTTGAGCAGCCGCCACCCGCTCGGCGTTGGCGAGCACATCGGCATTCCAGCGGCTGGCGGCGGCCTCGAGCAGCGGCAGCGCGCGTTGCAGGCCCTGATCGACTGTATTCCATCCACGCGCCATGGCTTGCAGCGGCGCCGCCAGTGTTGGCACGACACTGCCCACAGTGGCCGTCTTCTGCAGCACCTGGCCCATGTAGGCCGACCAGGATTGCAGCGACACCAGCTGTGCGATGGCAATTTCGTTGGCGACCATGGCGCGATTCATGTAGCTCTGAAAATTGAGCGAACGCGCCTGCCAGACTGCGGCACTGTAGGCGGCCGCATCGGCCGCGCCAAGCAGGCGCACTTTGGCCGCCACCACCTGACCGGAATCGAACACGAACAGCAGGCCACCGAGCAGTGCTGCCATCACCATCAGCAGGAATGCCAGTGCCTGTCCCGCCTGCTGGCGGCAGCGCCTGCCGGCGGCCAGGCCTTGCTCAGCGCGCCTGATCATAGTTATCGAGCTGGATGGTGCGCTGCGCCTGCCCCTGGGCTTCGGTGCCGCCCTGCGTGGTCACACTGCGCGCCGTGCTGGTGCTCTTGCCGGCGAGCGCCTGTGCGGTAACGGCCATCTGCCCGCGGACGGTCTTGCCAAAGGCTGTATACACGCCGATGGCTGCAACCGCGATCAGCGCCACGATGATGATGTATTCGGTCATGCCCTGACCGGACTGCTGCCCTGCTGTCCTCATGATTTCGGTTCTCCTGTGGTGCGCGTGGGGTGAGCGCGATTGCACGCCTTCCAGACCGAAGCGTCATGTTGCGTAAATCGTGCAAGCACCCCGATACAGGTGCCGGAGAGCGCTGCAAGCGGCCGTTTGGGGGCTCATCGGCTCTATTCGCCGTTAGCAGCTTGCCGGTACTTGAAAAAACAGGCTAACGTGCGCCCCTTGAAGACCACGCGCTACAACCTGCCCGGCCGTTTCCCCAGGCGCAGCCTCGCGTTGCTGTTTGCCGGGATACTTGCGGCGCTCGCCCAGGCGGCGCAATTGCCCACCGATCGGGTCATCGTCAAGTGGCGCGAGACCGGCGTAATGAAGATTCAGATCGACAGCCCGGTGGAACGCGCTGCCTCCTTGAGCCGCATAAGCGGCGTGCGGCTCACCGCGCTGCGCGCCATTCACGATCGCCTCGATGTCGTGCGTCTGGCGGCCCCACTACGCGGCGAGGCCCTGCGCCAGACACTCAATCGCCTGCGCAACGATCCGGCCGTGCAGTACGTCGAGCCCGACGCCAAGCGCTATATCCTGGCGTTCCCGGCCGACCCGCCGAGCGATCCGCGTTTCAGTTCGGGTAGCGATGCGGCCGGCACCTGGCAGGGCCAGTGGTATCTGAAAGACCCCGCCCTGGACCCCGCCACCAACACCACGACGCTCTCCGCCATTGGCGCCACCACCGCCTGGAAGAACCCCACGGGCCCGGCCAACAGCCCAGTCACCGGCCTGGGCTTCGTGATTGCCGTGCTCGATACCGGCGTCGATGGCACGCACCCCGACCTGCTGAGCAAGCTCTATCCCGGGCGCGATTTCGTCTGCAACGATTCCACCGCGGACTGCCTCTCCAGCACCGCCAATAGCTACTGGATCGCCAACGACGGCGATGGCTGGGACAATGACGCCAGCGACCCGGGCGACTGGATCAGTGTCGCCGACCTCGACCCCGTGAGCGGCCATTTCGACGCCAGCTGCGGTGACCCGACCGTAAGCGATCATCACCTCGACAGCAGCTGGCACGGCACACGCGTGGCCGGCATCGCGGCGGCGCAGACCAACAATGCCGCGGGCATCGCCGGGGTCGCACCCGACGCGATGATTCTGCCGGTACGGGTGATCGGCAAGTGCGGCGGCTACACCTCGGATATCGTCGCCGGGATGTACTGGGCGGCGGGCTTGACCAATTCGGCGATTACCGGGGTTGCGAGCAACCCGTACCCGGCGCATATCCTCAACCTCAGCCTCGGCGCCACCAATGCCTGCACCCAGACGGAGCAGGATGCCGTCACCGCCATCACCCAGGACGGTCACGTCATCGTGGCGGCCGCCGGCAATGACGGTGGCCCGGTAGGCGCCCCGGCCAATTGCGTCGGTGCACTGTCAGTGGCGGGCCTGCGACATGTGGGCACGAAGGTCGGCTACAGCAATGTCAGCAGCACGGCGGCGGCCATCAGCATCGCGGCTCCTGCGGGCAATTGTTACAACGTGGTAGGCAACAGGCCCTGGACGCTGCCCTGCCTGTATTCCATCGAAACCACCAGTAACGATGGCTTGACGACGCCCGCTAACCCTTTCTACACCTACGCGCTGCTCACCCAGGGCAGCGGCATCAACTACGACAATGAGGGCACCCTGGGCACCAGTTTCGCGGTGCCCATGGTCGCCGGCGTCGCCGCGCTGATGGCGCAGGCCAATGGCAATCTCACGGTCAGCCAGCTCATCGCCCGCATGCAGGCCTCGGCGACGCCTTTTCCGGTTCCGGCGACCCCGCCGGCCGGCGGCGTCTGCCATGTGGCCAGCCTGGCGCAGGACGCCAAGGGCCATTACACCGATGTGCAGAACGCCGACGAATGCCAATGCACCACCGCCACCTGCGGCGCCGGTATGCTCAATGCCCCGGCGGCCGTCGCGGCGGCCCAATTCCCGATTGCGAGCCTGACGACCTCGACCGATCGGGCCTCGCTGGGCGAGACCGTCACCCTCGATGGCTCGAGCAGCGCCGCGGCCACCGGCTACAGCCTGGCGTACCAATGGAAGGCCGATCCGGATGTCAGCATCGCCAATGCCAGCAGCGCGGTCGCCAAGCTGGTGTTCCCCGCCCTGCGTCCGGTGACCGTTACCCTCACCGTCAGGGATGGCGCCGGCCGTCAGGACAGCGTCAGCAAGACCATCGATTCCGTCGCGGTGAAAGCTGGCGGTAGCGGCGGCGGCGGCTTTGATGACACTGCGCTGGCCTGGTTGGTCAGTATCGCCCTGCTGGCTATCACGGCGCGGCGCCGTCGGCAAGGCGCCATAGACCGGGCCGCAGGTTGAACTGAATCCGACCGCGAGTGTCGTTATGCTATGCGGCTGGTCAACACCAAACCCATAGCCAGTAACGCCGGTCTCCAGGAGATGTGATTTGAGCTTTCAGAAATGCGCGCCTGGCTGGCGCCTGCCGGCGATCTGTTGGTTGGCGATCACCTCTCTGGCGCTGGCGGCCTGCGGCGGCAGCAGCGGCCGGGCGGTGATTACCGATCCGATAGGCTCCACCACGACAAATGTTGTGCTGAGCACGGCAACGGGCAGCGCGCAGCTGCAAGCCGGCGCTACCCTGGTCATTACCGCCTCGGTCACCAATGACACGAACAACGCCGGCGTCACCTGGGCCCTGAGCGGCGATGGTGCGCTGAGCAACCAGACCACGAAGTCGGCGACTTACACGGCGCCAGTGGGGATAACCGGCACGACCACGCCGGTCATCACCGCAACGTCGGTTGCCGACACCACCAAGTCAGGTGCCGCGACGCTGATTGTCAGTGGCCTGCCCGTCATCGCGGCCACGACCCTGTTTCCCGGAAATCTCAGCAGCCCGTATGGTGCCAATATTGTCGTTTCCGGCGGCCTGGCGCCATTCACCTGGACCCTCAGCTCGGGCGCACTCCCCGCAGGCATTACCCTCGGCACAACCACGACGGCAAGCTTTGTCGCGCTGAGCGGCACGCCCACGGCGACAGGAGTTTTCAATTTCCAGGTCAACGTGGTCGACAAGAATTCCAACGCAGCCACCGTTGATCTGCTGCTCACGATCAAGGCTGCGGCGGCCTGCCTGCTTGATGGCCACTACGCACTGCTCACGACCGGTTTTACCAGCAACACAACCACCGTCGGTGCCGCCAGCCTGAACATCGTCACCGCCGGCACCGTCACCGGCACGCAGGACTACAAGACCAGCAGCGCCACCGTGTCCGAATCGGTATCCGGCACCTGCAGCACCCGCACCGCCAACAATGGCGAACTCAAACTCACCGGCACTGCACATTCTC